>DATLYB010000072.1:0-3998 GCA_035575215.1 Chitinophagales bacterium | reverse complement strand
TATCTGAAATTATTCTCCTCGAAGTTTTTTTTGAAGACGACCTCGCTGCCATCCTCACCTCCCTCGTAATCTTTTACCTGCTTTTGTTTATCATGAGGATGGTGGGGGTGCTGAAAAAAAGGAACTGCCCTTCCTGCTCAGGCAAGCTCAGCCGGAAACCAAGAACGCTTTTCGACAAGCTGCTTGTTGTTCTGACTCTCAATATACTGCCTCTGAGGAGATATAAATGCATTCATTGCGGATGGGAAGGCCTGAGATGGAGCGGGAAGAAATACAAGACAAGGGATGTCTATTGAAAGAAGATGACAGAAATACACGATAACTCAGGAAATCTGTAACTTGGTATAGCCGTTACAAACTGCAACAACCCCATACCGGTGTTCGCCTTATTCCTTCGTTCAAGCAAGCGCACGCATGAGAGCGATGGCGAATTGGTACAGAAGTATCGCAATTCCGGTGACCTGGTTTATATCGGAGAACTATACCAGCGCTACACCCATCTGGTCTTCGGAGTTTGCATGAAATATCTCCACAACGTGGAGGAAAGCAAAGATGCCGCGATGGAAGTGTTTGAAAAAATCATGCAGGAACTGAAGCGCCATGAGGTGGAGAATTTCAAACCCTGGCTGTATTTCGTTGCCAGAAACCATTGCCTGATGAAGCTCCGAAGGCAATCATCGCTGTATGAGCATAAAGCGGGATTTACCCGCTTCTACAAGGACTTTATGGAATTTGAAGACCTCTCTCATCTCCTCAACGGCAAAGCCGATGAAGAGCAAGTGATGGAATTTCTGCGCAACGGGATTGAAGAGCTGAAAGAAGAGCAGCGCCACTGCATCGTGCTGTTTTATTTCGAGAACAAATCATACGAGGAGATAGCGCAGCACACCGGCTACAGCATGATGCAGGTGAAAAGCTTTTTGCAAAACGGAAAACGCAACCTGAAAATTTATATGCAGCACCGCTATGGCAAGTGATAAACACATCGTGATAGTTGATGAAACCACCGGCATGCTTACCAGCGAGGTGCTGATGGCTTATCTCTATGGCGAACTCTCTCCCGCCTTGCGCGAGGAAGTGGAGAAATTTATCGCTGCCGATGTAATGCACCGCGATATGCTGGAAGGGCTTAAGCAAATTCCCGACAGGAAACAGGCGGAAAGGGCAATACAGGGCATCAATGAAAAGGTGTCGGCAAAAACAGGAGCCGTGCTGAGCCGGAGAAACATCCGCTTCGATATGGGTGAATTTCTCCGTGATTACGGGAAAATCGCGGCTGCCCTGACGGGCTTGTTGCTGTTATCAGCAATTATTTACACGCTGGTAATGATGAAAAAAAATTCAACTTTCATTACGGCAGCTGGAAATGAAACAGAGCAAAGAATGGCTTTGGAAAATGCGGATGAGCGGGCGCAGCAGCCTGAGAAAAACATAGAAAGCGCAACTGACTCAATAATCAGAGGCGCGCGAGAGCAACTTGAGACAGTGAACGATGAGAATGTGACTCAGGGTGAACAGCCGGTTTCCCCCTCAGAAGATGCGGCTTCTTTGCATTTGGGAAACAATGCCCTCTCTGAAAAAAATGCTTCCACCAGAACGATGGTATCAACAGGCGCGCCTGCGGGCAGCAAGCCAGACACCGCCCCTGCTTTGAAAATGCATGATGATAAAAAGGGAAATACCAAAGACGAATCTCCGGCAAAAGGAGCCGATGATGGTGCGATTACCTCCGCGGAGTTGATGCAAAAAGATAAAAAATCGGTGAACGAAACCAAAGCTTTCAGGGAGGTTACAGTGACTGATTCAAAAATAAAAGCGGGGAATGAAGAAACGCTGATGATTGCCGAAAGGATGCCTGAATTTCCGGGCGGTGAAACAGCGCTGCATCAATTTATTCATGATAATTTAAAATATCCTGCAAAATCAAAACAAGGCGGCATCGAAGGCAAGGTGTACCTCAGCTTCATTGTAGGCACCTCCGGCAGGGTAAGAGACATCCGCGTGATAAGGGGCGTCAACAAGGAAATCAATGCCGAAGCAATACGGCTTATCTCCTCCATGCCGGCATGGAAGCCCGGCATGGAAGACGGCAAGCCCGCTGCCGTAAAACAATTCCTGACGATTGAATTTTCACTGGATTGATTCAGCACATTGTAAGAACAATTATCATTTTGTCAACTTGAGATAATTCGTAGCTTCATTTCCCGATTTTATTTTTTATCAATGGACAATAGTGATTTTTTATCTAAATATCCCGTATGCCAAAATATGTATGGTACAAAGGAAAGGTGGTGAACATCATAGATGAAACCCACAATATCAAGCGGTTTTTCATTCAGATTCCGGAAGTGAAAAGCTTTGATTTCAAGCCCGGACAATTTGTGATGCTTGACCTCCCCATCAATTCCAAAGTCACTTACCGTTCTTATTCCATCGCCTCACCGCCTGATAGGGGAAACGTCATTGAGCTGATTATCGTGCTGAATGAAACGGGGCTGGGAACGCCTTACCTGTTCAGCCAGGTCAGGGTGGGGAGCGAACTGACGGTATCCAGCGCACTGGGCAAATTTCTTCTTCCTGAAAAAATTGAAAAAGACATCTGCTTTATCTGCACGGGCGTGGGCATCGCGCCTTTCCGCTCCATGTATCTTGATATATTTAACAAAAACATTCCGCACAGGAATCTTTACCTGGTTTTTGGCACCCGCTACATGACCGACCTCTGCTATCCGCATGAGCTGTATGAATTAGACAGGACGCACAACAGCTTTCATTATTTGCCCACCCTGTCGCGCGAGTCTGGAGACAAATGGAGCGGCAGAACCGGCTATGTGCATTCTGTTTACAAGGAATTGTTCAGCGACCTTCGCCCCGCCTATTTCTACATCTGCGGATGGAAGAACATGATTTTCGAGGCGCGTGATAACTTGCTGGCGATGGGATACCAAAAGTCGCAGATTAAATATGAGCTGTATGATTGATGGGGGGGAGAGGTTCTTGCCTCAGGCAGCCGCACTGCACATCAAACTGCCGGCAGCCCCATGCAGAAAACCACCCCCTCTCCGGCTGGCTAAAGCCGGAGGCAGATAAGATATGAATTTTCCTTCGGATGAGATGAATCTTCCAATTTCCAATTTCACACTTCACACCTCTACCAGCCCCATGCTGTTAATCACCTCCGTTCCGAATTCGGAGCATTTCAGCAGCGTGGCGCCCTCCATCAGGCGGTGGAAGTCATACGTGACGCGCTTGTTGCCGAAAGCCGTTTCCAGCCCTTTGATGATAAGCTCGCTGGCTTCCATCCATCCCATGTATTGGAGCATCATGGCTCCGGAGAGAATCACCGAGCTGGGGTTCACCTTATCCTGCCCGGCATATTTGGGTGCGGTGCCGTGCGTGGCTTCGAAAATCGCAGCGCCATTCTCATAGTTGATGTTGGCGCCCGGAGCGATGCCGATGCCGCCCACGCCCGCTGCCAGCGCATCAGAGATATAATCGCCATTGAGGTTGAGCGTGGCAATCACCGAGTATTCCTGCGGGCGCAGTTGTATCTGCTGCAGGAAGGCGTCAGCGATGGCGTCTTTCACAATCACCTTTCCGCTCTGCTGGGCTTCGCGCAGCGCTTGAGTGGCGGCATCAGCGCCTTTCTCCTGCGCAATCTTGTCATATTGCTGCCAGGTGAATGTCCTGTCGGCAAATTCTCGCTGCGCCAGTTCATAGCCCCACTTCTTGAAGCCGCCCTCGGTGTATTTCATGATGTTGCCCTTGTGCACCAGCGTCACCGAAGGCTTTTTGTGAGCAATAGCAAAGTTGATAGCTGCCCGCACCAGCCGGTGCGTGCCTTCAATGGAAACGGGCTTGATGCCGATGGATGAGGTTTTCGGGAAGCGGATTTGGTTCACGCCCATTTCATTTTGCAGGAAGGCGATGATTTTCTGCGCCTCGGGCGTACCGGTGTTCCAATCGATGCCCGCGTAGATATCTTCGGTATTTTCGCG
>DATLYB010000071.1:0-6246 GCA_035575215.1 Chitinophagales bacterium | reverse complement strand
TAGACGATAAAATATCAGACCAATTGGGACTTTCGGTTTACAGCCGCTACTGGAAAAATAAGCCCGAATTCAATCGGCTCATTAATCTCCAGCGGGTTTTCGGAACAATTGTCGCTTTTCCTTTCTTAAAAAGACCTCTGCTGTTCATTGCAAGAAATAATCTTAATCTTCTGGCGGATGCCATATTTGGAATTTATTTTTTGATTTGGCTTACATTTTATTTTAATATTACACCTCGTCAACTCATATCTTACTTCACTGTTTGGTTTCGCAGCGCATTTTCTGACGATAAAAGTCCATCTGCTGTGAGCATCCGGGAAGGAGACGGGCAGCTATATCCCGATCCTGCATAAAAAAAATGTTTGCCGGCTTTCTTAGAATTTTGCAGAGTATTGGAATTTTGTTATTTTAACAACAGGACTCTATCAGTTGGAATAGCATTGAATGAATCTTGTCAGTAATCCTAATATCCGGCACCTACAAAAATTCACGTTTTCCGGATTTGAAAGCAACTACTTCAACCTTCGTGTTTTCAGGAGTTTAAACAATGATTTACCTGATGCATCGGACCTGAGAGATTTTTGTTTTACTGAAAAAGCAGACTTGATTAGAATGAAGATTGATATTACTCATGAAGAGTACATCAATATGACCTTGTTTGAAGCAAAGTTTCCATTTTTTTACTCACACTCGGTAATGACAGTGTTTGCAGATTACCGCTATGACTCCATTCCCGACTATAAAAATAAATTTCTCAGCTTTGAACGATATTCAGGCGGTGCTGATAAGATGCGCTTTCGTAATCTCGTTTTACATGGCATGGGTGACGATCCTATCGGATACTATAAAACTCCCCTTATAAATGATTTCATCTCAAAACAAAAAGAGGCGCAATGCTATGCAGATTATTATGCACAGTTGTATGATGGACGGCACAGGGATAAAATCGCCTTTATAATGAAAAAGGCAGGCGATGACGTAGGCGTCTTTGTTTTTGAACTGCAAGGAAAGGACACCATTAACACATCAATGGCTGCCGTTCTGCCGGCATACAGAAGCTCTGGTTTATTTCATGACATGAAAGTATTCAGACAACGGTTTTGCGTAGAATCAGGAATAACCAAAGCTTATGCTGGATTCAGACTTAACAATTTCAACACTCCCAATTCATTATTGAAAATCGGCTACAAAATTGTTATGGGCGAGCATGTTTTTCACATCGCTCCGCTTCTTAATAAGCAAAAATCACCTTCTTCCTATTAAAAACGGCTTTTCCCCAACCTTGGCTACAAGAAACTCATATTTGATGATACATTTCAGAATAAAACTTATTAACAACAAATACTGATGAACCGCGGGTTGTTTTTGTTCTATTTTTTCCCTCCCGATTAATCCTTTTGAATGAGGGGATTCATTCTGCTGATGAAATACTCCCTTTCATCCTCAATCGTGCCAGGAGAATCGAATCAAATGCCGGTGTTTTCTGACAAATACAGCGTCATTATTCCTCTATTCAACAGCAAGGATTCCTTACCTTCAATTGTTCACGATTTTAAAACAATCCTGCTTGAGCGGGGATATCATGCCGAGTTAATCTTAGTTGATGATGCTAGTGATAATAAAACGCGTATGCTGACAGAAAAAATTGCGAATGAAAATAATTTCATCACCGCGGTTTTTCTTAAAAAAAACTTCGGACAGTTAGCCGCCACCACCTGCGGGATTCAGCATGCAAACGGAAACATAATCATTACCATGGATGATGATTTGCAGTACCCGATGAAGGAGGTGTTGAAACTTATCAGCCGCTATTATGAAAGCGGAAAGAAAATTATATTCGGATATCCTTTGAAACGGATGCAGGGATTCAGACACAAACTGATGGTGCGACTTGGAATGTGGCTTTTCGATTACATTTTGCTGCCTCGTTACCGGAAAATAAATTTCTACACATCATTCAGGATTTTTGACCGGTCGTACTTTTGGGGAGAAGACAATCAAATTATCAAACGGCATCTTTTTTACGTGTGGGAAATTCCCGTCCATGAAATGGACAGCGTCCCTGTTGAGCATCATCCACGTAAAAGCGGCAAATCTGCCTATACTTTTTTCAAAAAATTAAAAACACTTCGACCTGTTCTTTGGTTTGCTCTTTATCGGTTTTCTTCACTCATGATATTTCCGCTTTTTACAGCGCTAATTCTGTGGCTGATTTTTTCGACTGAGCACGGGCCCGCAACTGCAATACTCACAGTGGCATTTCTCGGATCAATTATTTCCATGACAATATTCAAACTGCTCTTATTTAAAGAAAAAATAGTCCGTTATGATGTACATAAAATTGTCTGTCATAACTTCTCATAGTGACCTTAATTATTTAAACAGCGCGATTAAAGGATGTCTTTGATAAACTATTTCACCTTTAAATTCCTCCGGGAGAATTTATATTCTCCTCCTCAAAACCAGTCTGTAATCAAAGAATATCAGACTTGCTATTAACTGAACTGACAAAAAATGTCAAATAAAATTTGCGTAATTTCAGAATGAGCCAAACAGGGGTAATAATGAAACATTTTCCGGAAAAAATTTCCTTCGCTTTGTTCATTGCGCTTTCAGCGACTGAAATCTTTGCACAAACCTTCACCAAATCCAGCATGCAGGCGGGTATCAATCATTTCACATACACGCCTAATCAAATTGGCGGAGGTGCCGCTTTTTTCGATTATGATAATGATGGATGGCTTGACCTTTACCTTACCGGAGGACTTAAACGCGACCTACTTTACCACAATAACGGCAACGGCACTTTTACCGAAACAGGAATTGCCGCTGGATTAGGCATTACGGGCAATATTTTTACCATGGGTGTGGTTACGGGTGATATAGACAATGACGGCTACCGCGATATTTTCGTGACTACCTATGGAAGCACCACTGATTTGATGGGCATCCTTCCCAATTTGCTTTTTCGCAACAACGGTAACGGCACTTTCACCAACATTTCTTCGGCTGCAGGTATTACACATGCATCACGGAGCGTTTCCGCCTCCATGGGCGATTATAACCTTGATGGCTTTCTGGACATTTATGTTGCAAACTATTTCGCCACCTCAGGTTTCATCCGCGATAGCAACAATGTAATTGTAGGTTACGCACATACTGGATACCCTGACTTTCTGTACAAAAACAATGGAAACAGCACCTTCACCTTAGTATCACCCCAGCTTGGAGTTGACAACCCCGGCACTGCATTAGCCGCAGCATTCACCGATTATGACAATGATAATGACGTTGACATTTACGCTGTGAATGATTTCGGAGAATGGGACACGCCCAATAAGCTTTACCGGAATGAATATCCCGTTGACTCGTTTACAGACGTTAGTGCAGCATCCGGTGCGGATATCGCCCTTTACGGAATGGGTGTTGCTATCGGTGATTATGATGAAGATAGCGACTTTGATTATTACATAACCAATATCGGATTCAATGCTCTTCTCCGAAATAATGGCAATGGTTCGTTTGACGATATTGCTCAGCAGGCAGGTGTTGCCCACGGTATCATTGATTCGATCGCCTATTCTACCGGCTGGGGAACGGGATTTTTAGATTATGATAATGATACGTGGCTTGACTTGTTTGTAGTTGACGGCTGGATTGCTTCTCTGGATTTTCTTCCCACTTCGGAAAAAGACCCCAACAAGCTTTTCAAAAACAACGGCAATGGAACGTTCACCGATGTTTCGGTGATGGAAGGAGTCAGCGATTCCTTGATGAAAAGAGGTTTTGCCATGGCTGATTATGACAATGATGGTGACCTCGATATGCTTGCCGTTGCATTGGAACAAGATACATTGTTTCAGCAAGGCGCCCGCACTATACTATATCGCAATGATATTTTAAATGGCAACCGCTGGCTGAAAATACAACTGCAGGGTACGCAAAATAATTTCGATGCATTTGGCAGCCGGGTGGAAGTATATGCTGGCGGCAGAAAATTTATCCGCGAGATAGACGGTGGCTCCAGTCATGCATCCCAGCACAGCAGCATCGCACACTTCGGAATGGCTAATTACAATAATGCCGACAGTATAAGAGTTGTCTGGCCGGGAGGCGCCACTCAAATTCTGTATAATATCTCCACCAACAGGCTCATCAAAATAATTGAAGGAGGTCCAACGCAATTATTTACGGACATACATTATGAAATCTGCATGGGTGACAGCGTGCTCGCAGGAGGAAGTTTCCGAAAAAACAGCGGAACATATTATGATACCTTGCTCTCCTCAGTCGGGCTTGACAGCATCATCATCACCTATCTTACCGTGCATCCCGTTCCTATTACGCAATTTCATTTTGAAGCCTGCGAGGGCGACAGTGTGCTTGTAAACGGAAAGTATTACGCATCTGATACGATAATCCATGACACGCTAAGTTCGCATTATGGCTGTGACAGCATTATCGTCACTACAGTCAGTATCATGCCAAATCCCTTGACTTTCGCAACCGCCACCATTTGCCTGGGCGATAGCTTTTTTGCCGGAGGAATATGGCATACTCAACCTGGCATTTATAATGACACTGTCACCACCGCACTTTGCAATAAAATTACGATAACAGAACTGAACGTAATTCCTCCGCATGCTTCTGATTTAATCACAGTTACTATCTGTCCGGGGGACAGTGCATGGATTGGAGGCGCCTTTCGATACACAGAAGATTTTTATTTCGATACAATTACCTCCTCACTGGGTTGTGACAGTATCGTGATAACATGGTTAGAGGTATTTGATGTTCATCCGGTTGCCTGGCATATAAGCAGATGCGCAAACGACACATTCTATTTGGAAGGAAAACCCATCACTGTTTCAGGAATTTATTATGATACAGTTGCTAATGCATCCGGCTGCGATAGTATTGCAGAAATATTTTTAACTATTGTTCCCGCGATTTCTGTCCAGCGTGATACGTTCATCATGGAAGGCGACAGCATTTTCCTTGGGAAGGCGTGGCAAAGCCAATCTGGCATCTACGAAGATGTTTTCCTCGGAAGTAATGGATGCGATAGCATTGTGATAACGGAATTAAGCATAGTAAGCAGAGTGACGGATACCCCTGACAATCCGGAATTCGTAGCAATTTTTCCCAATCCCGTTCATAATGATATAACAATTTCATTTTCACTGCATGAAACTGATATTATTCAAATACAACTCATCCCGTTGACACCCGGAGAGAAAAGAATTAAACTATTTAATGGCAGAATTCCTGCAGGACATCATTCCTTAAAACTCAATAATGTTAACGTCCCTTCAAGTATTTACATTCTTTCTTTTTCAACATCTCACAACACTCGCTATATTAAAATTGCAGTAATGTGAGTGGAGTAATCATCAAGGCAAAGAAGCCGGTTTTAAAATTCGCAAACTATCGCTTTGAAGCAATATCCATGAATTATGCCGGAAGAGTGAGTAAGACTGACGCGAAAGGTCAACGGCAGGATCAATTTGAAGTAAATAGGGACGATGGTTTAAGCTGGTCCGTGCTTCTGCCAGAATTTGATAGCGCTCGATTGCGTCTCGCTGCATTCCCCTGCTTTCAATATCCAGCAATGATAACCGCGATTTCAGATACTTTGCATACTGCCATATCATTTCGGGCGATGCCAAATTCTCGCAAGCATCCCAGCTAATGGAATTGCGTTCCAGTTCAAATTTATTTTCTGTTACAGGATCATAGACAAAAAAACGCAGACGGCAATGCCTTTGTTTTAGCATCATTCGCCAGGAAAAATGATAGCCTTCGTCAGTCCAATTAGAATCTCCGGGGATAAAATAGTGTCTAAGCGGAATCAAAAGCTGTGTTAACATCCAAATCACCACAAAAATGATTACAAAAGTCTTAGCTGAATTTGTCTGTAATATGGAGGTTAAACCTTTGGTCTCAATAGAACCCGCTCTTTCGCTTCCGTAGGTATCAAAAAATGACCAGATTAAAACAACTCCGCCAATGCCAGCAATAATGAATGGAACAACAACTATACCGTCCAAGAGGAAAAGGGTGATAACAGAAAACAGAATCCCTCCTGCTATTATCATAAAACCCTGCTTTCTGTAATTTTTTATAACATGAAAAAGCTGCTTGGGCCAAGCAGGAGGAAAGTAAAGCAAGGATGCGGCTATCATCAGCCAGGGAAATATCCCAATGGAGAAAAGCCGGGAATTTATCAGATGAAAAAACAGAATG
>DATLYB010000070.1:0-12867 GCA_035575215.1 Chitinophagales bacterium | reverse complement strand
GTTGTTCATGAGTTATCGTTTTGAAGTTTTGAAGTGTAAACTGATACGGGCATAAAGGCAAAATTCATTCTTAGCGCTCCTTGGCATTCTTGCCGGGTTCTTTTTTCTGCTTTCAATTTAATTCAACACCATCACTTTCTTTACCACCCATTCGTGATTGGCATCGGTAACGGTGACAAGATACGTTGTCCTGCTCCATCCTTTCATGGAAATATATAATCTTGATTCACCCGGCTTCAAAGAAACTTCACGAATTGCCTTCCCTGACAAATTCAAAACTGAAATCTTCACATCGCTCAGCAGCGGATGGGCAAATTCAATGTAAAAAGAATCATTAGCCGGGTTGGGAAAAATCTGAAATTGCAATTCTTCCTCTTCGCCATCCATGGCTTTTGTTCCAAGAACAAAACAGGGAGAACTCACCACCTGTGAATCAGCCACCGGGCGGCTGTGGTCCCAAATTCCCAATGCATATTCACCCTTCGCGACATTATGAATGGTGATTCGCCCGCGTTTGTTGGCTGTGCTCCCCTGCGGGTTGACGGTGAATGACGGATGAACCGCCCATTCCGTTTTCACATCCGGGCGATAAAGAATCACCAGACTGTCTTCGCTATTGGAGATTAAGCCATTGTCAAGATAGCCGGTGGACAAGGAGGGCGTGCCATCAAAGCTAATTGTTGCGTTAGCGGTGAATCCGCCCGGAATAATACCATCCACCTTCCAATAACGTTCTTTGGAAATATGCAAGCCGGGAACATTTGTTTTGAACGGGTCAGGCGCAATCCAGTTGTGCTCAACACGAACGAATGCTTGGGATGGCAGTTGGGTGACGTTCATGGTCAGCAAGGCTTCTTCGAAATCAAAATTGCCGGTATTGCTCATGCGGTAAAATTTATCCGTGATGGCATCGCTGATTTTTTCGTCAATATCAATTGCTACAAATGCCGGCTCAAATCCCAAGGTGGCGTGATAAATGCCGCATCTTCCGCTGAACAAAATGGTGCGTCCTGCGGAATCGAAATTCTCGCTGATGAATGTCAGCTCCAGCGGAACGCTGGAAAAAAATTCCGGTGCTGCCTTCAATCGCTGGCGAATGAAAACTGTAACATCGTAGCTGCCATCATTGGATGTAACGAAAAATGAATCAACCGAAAAGTGCGGAAAGCCGGGAGCGAAAACCCAGTTGTCAAAAAATGAATTCAAATCAATTCCGGAACACCGGCTGAGGTGCTCGCGGAAGTCAGCACTGTTCGCATGGCGGAATTTGAACGCATCCAAGTAGGATTGAATGCAGGCAAAAAACAAGCTGTCTCCCAGGTATCCGCGCAGCGTGTGTGCCACATCAGCCCCTTTGTCATACACGGTGCGCCCGTAGGTATAATCATGAGGCACGCCCGAAACAGCGCGGTAGCCGTCATCCTGAATGTGGGTGAACTGCAATACGCTCTTGTGATTTTGCCTCACGCTTTTTTTGTAACTCGCCCTTCCGTAAACTTTTTCCATGAAGATATTTTCAGAATACACCGCCCAGCCTTCGTTGAGCCACATGTCTTCAGCCGTTTCGCATGTCACCAAATTGCCCCACCAGTGGTGGCTAAGCTCGTGTGCCATCGTGGTTTCATATTCAAGCCCGCCTGTTATAAGAGCACGTGAATAGCAAATGTTGGTGGCATGTTCCATCGCCCCACCGCTAAACGGCACCAGCACATAACCTACCCGTACGAACCGGTGCTGCCCGTAACTCTGCTCGAACGCGGCAAACGCATCCGGCAGGTGAACGAAAGAACTTCTCAGCTTACCTGTGTCTGCTGGTTGTGCGGCAAGAATCACCGGAACGGAATCTCCCGAAATGCTGCGGAAAGTGTCATGCAGCGAAGTGTAAGCAGAGACAGCCACCGAAGCGAGATAGGTTGGAATCGTTTGCGGCATTTTCCAATGCCACGTGATTGTTCCATTAGGATTTGTTGTAGTGCCTTGCAGCAAGCCATTGCAGAATGCTTTGTGCGAGGAAACAGTCGTAATGTGAAAGTCATAAGTTGCCCGGTCCGTGAAATTATCCGCGCAAGGGAACCATGCCTTCCCGAGGTTATGCGGATTCGATGTGAATCCCACGCCCATGTTGTAGGCATAATTTCCGGTGAAATAAAATCCCCCCCACGTGGCATCCCCCACCGGCTGACCGTGATAGCAGATTTGAATGTCCTCTGTATCATTTTGATTCAGAGTCTGCGGCAATGAAATCCTGAGCAGCGTGTCATTGTATGTGAACGAAGCGGTGACGTCATCAATCAAAATAGAATCAACAGTCATCTCCAGCAAATCAAGGGAAAGCTGCTGAAGGTTGTTCGTCTGCGACTTCAGTTGAACCGTGCAGCATCCCCGGATGGATTGCGAGGCGATGTTGCTGATATCGAGTGAGATGTCATAGTGCTGAACATCAACTGCCTGCTGTGACCGGGAAAGAGAAATGCCAAAAAGAAGTGAGAAAACCAAAAGCAACTGTTTTGGTTTTAATAAGAATAATCCTTTGCCTAATCGGAAGGGCACAATAACTGAAATGAATCCCAAGATACAATGATTTGAAACTCTTGCAGCAACGTTATCTTCCAATATCAAACTCACGTATCTTTACCCGCTGTTTGCGAACAAATTTAACAGCGAAATCATGGCGTTTAAACAGAAGACTCTTAACATTTTTTTTCTGATTGATGAAGCGCTGAAACGGCATCTGCCGCTGGCAGCCTTTCGCCTGCCTGCCGAGTCCAGCGTTCAGCTTATCCTGCAGGACTCGCCAAGTCTGAATGTTCTGGGAAAGGACTCCAAACTTTTGGAACAAAAGGGATTCGCATTCTTCCCGTTCGTCAACTCTTCACTGCCGCAGGTTCTCATCAAAGCTGATTACCACGTGGTTGACGATGAAAATCTTTCCGATGAAACGCTTATCAGCATCTTGCGGAAATTTAATTTTTCAGAGAACGGTTATTATCGTCCTGTGCCGCACGCCTCATCGAAAAAAGAATTCTGCGAAGGTGTTGCATTCCTTTTGAGAGAAATCGCAAATGGGTCCATCACCAAGGCTGTGCTATCAAGAGTGTTGTTGCATAGTCAAAAGAAAAATTTCCAGCCGGTAAATTATTTCAGGAGCCTGCTGAAACTGTATCCGCAGGCGATGGCGTACATGGTGTATCTGCCCCGCACCGGATTCTGGATAGGAGCGACTCCCGAGCTGCTTGTGCAAACGGAAAATGACCTGCTTTCAACTGTTTCACTTGCCGGAACAAAAAAACAGGAAACTGCCCCCGTGAAATGGGGGCTGAAGGAATTAATGGAGCACAAAATCGTAACCGACCACATCAAAAGCTGCCTTGACAAATATTTTGATGACTTTGAGATGAGAGGTCCCGACACGATTCAGGCCGGACCCGTAGCACATTTGAAAACATCCTTTCTGGTAAAATCATCAAAACTGCATATACGGCATGTGTTGGATGATTTGCTGAAGGAGCTGCATCCCACACCGGCAGTGGCGGGTGTGCCGAGAGAAACGGCTCTTGCATTGCTTGCAAAAACTGAAAAACATGACAGAGCTTACTATGCCGGTTTTCTGGGTCCGGTGGAGCTTCATGAAAAGACGCAGCTTTTTGTGAACTTGCGCTGCATGGAAGTTTTGCATGAGCGGCTTGCGCTGTATGCCGGTGCCGGCATCACTGCGAATTCTAACCCTGAAAAAGAGTGGGAGGAAACTCAATTGAAAGCGCAAACTTTGCTGAATGCTCTATAGTCAAGGAAATATTTCCTTCGCGATGACCTTCCCGCATCCTTCGTTCCGCCTCCTTTGTCATCATGAATACCGATAAAATCTGGATACGCGACATTGCCGAAATATGTGCTGCCAAGGGTGTTCGCCATGCCGTCATCTCTCCCGGCTCGCGTCCGGCTCCGCTGGTGATTGCGTTTAACCGCCATCCAAAAATGGAATGTGTGCCGGTAATTGACGAGCGGGCTGCGGCTTTTTTTGCATTGGGAATTGCGCAGCAAACCGCCATTCCCGTGGCGCTTATTTGCACTTCAGGTTCCGCTCCGCTGAATTATGCTCCAGCGGTTGCGGAAGCCTACTACCAGCGCGTGCCGCTGCTCATTTTTACGGCTGACCGCCCGGATGAACTGATTGACCAGCGTGACGGGCAAACCATTCGTCAACGTGAATTGTATCGCAACTTTATCCGCAGGAGCTTTCATCTGCCTGTTGCAGGTGAAAACGATGACGACCGCTGGTATTCCGGCAGAATGATTTCGGAAGCCATCAATGCTTCGCAGCATCCGGTTGCCGGTCCCGTGCACGTGAATGTGCCGCTTCGCGAGCCGCTGTATCATGTTGCTGAAGAAAAAAATTACAGTGCTCCGAAAATTATCGAGCAGATAAATGTTATCCCTTCACTTGCTGATGATGAAAAAAGAAAATTGCAGAAGCAGTGGGCATCATTCAAAAGCAAAATGATTTTGATTGGGGGATTAAATAAAGCGTGGACTCCGCTCTCCTTCGGAAGGGAAGTGGGAGTGAGTCCGGTTGGGGAAGTGCGGCTTGACTCTTCCACTGCCATCCTCTCCGAATCCACTTCCAATTTTTTTCACCCGGGCATTATTCCCTGTATTGACCCCGTCCTTGAATCATTGCCGAAAAATGCGCAGCAATCATTTAAGCCTGAGCTGGTCGTGACGTTGGGAGGTGAGATTGTTTCCAAAAAAATCAAAGCATTTCTCCGCACAAATAGGCCCCTCGAACATTGGCACGTTGATGCGAGCGGTGACCATGTTGACACGTTCATGAGCCTGACGAAAGTGATTGGACTGAGAACTATTGATTTTTTGAATGTTATTGGAAATGCTCCAAAAATCAATTCAGGTTACCGTGAAAAATGGCTCCGGGTATATTCGGAAGCGAAGAAGAAGCGTGAGCAGGTTTTGAAATCATCGTCATTTTGCGACCTGACTGTATTTAACGAAGTGCTCCAATCGCTTCCTGATGGTTGCAATCTTCATCTTGGCAACAGCACTCCGGTTCGCTATGCGAATCTGTTTGAGGTCAATCCGACCGTTACCGTCAACTGCAACCGCGGCACCAGCGGCATTGACGGCTCAGTGAGTACCGCAGCCGGAGCGGCTTTTATAAATAAAAAGCTCACTGTTCTTATCACGGGCGACATCGGATTTTTTTATGACAGCAATGCGCTGTGGAACAAGCATCTTCCGGAAAACCTGCGCATCCTCATCATCAATAATTCTGGCGGAAATATTTTCAGAATCATCCCCGGTCCCTCTTCGCTGAATGAACTGGAAGAATTTTTTGAGACAAAACATGAACTGTCAGCCGAATACATTGCAAAGACATTCTCCCTTCCTTATTATTTTTGCGATGATTTCAAATCGCTCAGAAAAGAGCTGAAGACTTTTTATCAGCCGAAACCCCAAGCTGCGATTCTGGAGATAAAAACTCCCAGCGAGTCAAGCGCGGAAGTGCTGATAGAGTACATGAATATGCGATGAAACGTTGTGGCTTGCGTTTGTGGCTTGTATTAACGACAAACGACAAACGACAAACCACAAACCACAAACAACAATACAATAATGACCCGGAACTCAAAACGCAAGTGGATTCCTATTAAAAAATACGAGGAAATCCTTTTCGAATATTTCGAAGGCATAGCGAAAATCACGATTAACCGCCCCCGCTACCGCAACGCGTTCACACCGCTGACCAATATGGAAATGATTGACGCGATAGAAATCTGCCGTGAGAGCCAGGATATTGGCGTAGTGATTCTGACGGGTGCCGGAGACAAAGCCTTCTGCAGCGGTGGCGACCAGAACATTAAAGGCATTGGCGGGTATGTCGGAAAAGATGGCGTGCCGCGATTGAACGTCCTTGATTTGCAGAAGCGCATCCGCTCGCTGCCGAAGCCTGTAGTGGCAATGGTGAACGGCTATGCGATTGGCGGTGGGCACGTGCTTCATGTAGTGTGCGACCTGACGATTGCATCTGACAATGCCATCTTCGGACAAACCGGACCTAAAGTGGGCAGCTTCGATGCAGGATTCGGCTCATCCTATCTGGCGCGTATTGTGGGACAGAAAAAAGCGCGTGAGATTTGGTTTTTGTGCAAACAGTATTCAGCAAAGGAAGCATTGGAGATGGGGTTGGTGAACAAGGTGGTGCCATTGAAAAAATTGGAAGATAAAACGGTGGAATGGTGCAAAATCATGCTGAAACACAGTCCGCTTGCCTTGCGGATGATTAAATGCGGACTAAACGCAGAGCTGGATGGACAAGCCGGGATTCAGGAACTCGCTGGCAACGCAACGCTCCTGTATTATTTTACGGAAGAAGCGCAGGAAGGCAGAAACGCATTCATTGAAAAGCGGGAACCTGATTTCAGGAAGTTTCCGAAATTTCCATGACGGAATGCTGACCAGAAAGCCGCTCGGCTTACGGTTGTTTCTTTCAGGGAAAATTCATTCCATCGGCAAACTTCCGAATCATCCGCTTTAAAACTTTGGATTTGGAAATTGATTTGAATAAAGAACTTTGATGCAATCTCCGTCCGCTGCCACGTACATAAAGTCATGGCTCAAAGCCATCCGCCTCCGCACGCTTCCGCTTTCGTTGTCATGTATTGCCATGGGCAGCTTCCTGGCGGGTGCGGAAGGAAAATTCAGCTGGGCGGTTTTCATTCTTGCTGTTATCACAACTTTATTTTTGCAAATTCTCTCCAACCTCGCTAACGATTATGGCGACACCATTCATGGCGCTGACTCAAAGGAACGAATTGGTCCGGCAAGAACTGTTCAGAGCGGAGAAATCAGTTTGAACGCAATGCGCACCGCCATGGGAATTTTCGGAGCGCTTGCGCTGGTTTCCGGAATATCATTATTGCTCATCAGCTTCGGAAACATTTCAAAGCGCTTTCTGTTTTTCTTCGCACTTGGCGTGAGTGCCATTGCCGCTGCGGTGAAATACACTGCCGGCAGGAATCCATACGGATACAAGGGGTTGGGCGATTTATTTGTATTCCTGTTTTTCGGAATCGTGGGAGTGGCAGGCTCTTATTTTTTATTTACGCATCAATTCAACGTGCAAATTCTTTTACCCGCTGCTTCCCTCGGATGGCTGTGTGCGGGTGTCCTTAACGTTAACAACATGCGCGACAGGATTTCTGATGCACAAGCCGGAAAAATGACACTTGCAGTCAGGCTCGGACCTGATTATTCGAAGTATTACCATCTTATGCTGATAGTGCTCGGTTGGATTTCTGTTCTTGTTTACACAATCATTAATTATCAATCGCTGACACAATTCATTTACCTGATTTTATTGCCTTTATTTACAGCGCATGTCAGAAGGGTAATGTCCATCAGCGAGCCCGCGCTGTTGGATAAGCAGCTTAAAACTTTGGCGCTGTCTAATCTGGCGTATTGTATTACTTTTGGCATAGGGGTTATACTGAGATAAAAAAGAGAAACTATCCTTCAATAGCACTCTTCCTGTAACCCTGTGTAAAGGAAACTACCGGAAGATGCTTTGTTACTAACCTGCAGCAATGTTGTTTACCTTATGTTTTAGCTAAATATAATGCAGAATTCAAAGATTTTGTTAAATTGCAATATCAAGCCTCCACATCGTCTTCCCGGTTTAATCGTCTTGCGGCAAATGTCCTGCCGCGCAGATTTTATTTTAAAAAACCGGTTATTACTTCACGGGGCACTCTTCGCGAGCGGCAATCGTGGTTCATCATCATTTATCATAAGGAAAATCCTGAAATCAGGGGCATCGGAGAATGTGCACCATTGAAGGGTCTGAGCATTGACGACCGCCCTGATTTTAGTGCCAGGCTGAGAGAGGTCTGCGATGAAATTTCCAGCTATCCGCACTGGCTCGGTGAAGGATTGAAGGATTTTCCTGCAATAAAGTTCGGGTTGGAAGCTGCGCTGCTGGATTACTGCAGTTCGGGGAAGCGCATTCTGTATCCATCAGCTTTCACGGATGGGAAAGATTCCATCCGCATCAACGGTTTGATTTGGATGGGAGATGTTGAATCCATGCAGCGGCAGGCCGAGGAAAAAATTGCAGCAGGCTTTCGCTGCATCAAAATGAAAATCGGAGCGCTTGATTTTGAGCTGGAACTGGAACTGCTGAAATTCATCCGTAAGAATTATTCAGAAAAGGAAATAGAATTACGGGTGGACGCCAATGGTGCGTTTACACCGGAAGAGGCGCTGGAGAAACTGGAGCAGCTCTCGAAACTGAAAATACATTCCATCGAACAACCGATAAAACACGGGCAGCGGAAGCAAATGGCTGAACTATGCCGAAAATCACCTGTTCCTGTTGCGCTGGATGAAGAATTGATTGGTGTGAAATCTTTTCAGCAGAAAAAAGCGCTGCTTTCGGAAATCAGTCCGCAATACATCATCCTCAAGCCCGCGCTCCTGGGCGGCT
Source organism: Chitinophagales bacterium (assembly GCA_035575215.1). Classification (GTDB taxonomy): domain Bacteria; phylum Bacteroidota; class Bacteroidia; order Chitinophagales; family CAIOSU01; genus DATLYB01. Next base: position 4,370 of record DATLYB010000070.1, on the reverse strand, counting down.
TCAGCGAATCGCTTGAGTGGATTAAACTCGCCAAAGAATTGGGTATCGGCTGGTGGGTCACCTCCGCGCTGGAATCAAACATCGGATTGAATGCGATTGCACAATGGACCTATACCCTTGGCAATAGAATGCCGCAAGGGCTTGGGACGGGTCAGCTTTATGATAATAATTTTGATTCGCCCCTGTATGTGCAGGGTGAGAATTTATTTCATCATCCGGGTTCAGGATGGAAACTTCCGGATAATTTTAAATGACCTCGTTTAAAAAATACCGGTCACTGATTATCTGCGGCAAAAAATTTTCAGCAACTGAGCTGAAGGAATTATGCTTTGCAACACTCAAGCGTTTTAAGCAAGCTGCCTGGCAGCGGAAATTCTACCATTTCATTTCCGAATGGCTGGATGACTCTCCCTGTATTTCAGCGCACACTTCCGGAACAACCGGAACTCCGAAAAAAGTCATGATTGAAAAAAACAAAATGCTGGAAAGCGCTATGCTCACACTGCGGCATTTGAATGTTCAGCACAACGACAAGGCTTTACTCTGTCTTTCCTGCGAGCACATTGCCGGAAAGATGATGGTGGTAAGAGCATTTGCCGGAGGATTAAACCTGATACCCATTGAGCCTTCGTCCAACCCGCTGAAATCAATTTCTTCCTCGCAGATTGATTTTGCAGCTTTTGTTCCGCTTCAGGTGATGAATATTTTAAACAATGCAAAGTCAGCTAATCAATTTCGAAAAATCAAAAACGTGCTCATCGGAGGAGCGTCCGTTTCGCATGAACTAATCCGGCAGCTGCAGCCATTTCCCAACAACATTTACGAAACATACGGCATGACGGAGACTGTCAGCCATGTTGCGCTAAGACGATTGTCGGACAGTTCAAGCGGTGATAAATCAGCAAATAGCAAAAGGAGGGCACTAAATGACTATGCCTATTTCAAAGCACTTAAAGGTGTCACGTTTTCAAGGGATGCGCGGAATTGCCTCATCATTCATGCCCCGCATCTTTCAAAAAATTTAATTGTTACCAATGACATCGTGGAACTGAAAGATAAGCATCGCTTTAAATGGCTGGGCAGATTTGACAACGCGGTGAATTCAGGGGGAGTGAAATTAATTCCCGAGATACTGGAAGAAAAAATAAGCTCCTGTATAAATCACGACTACTTTTTTGCCGGAAAAGCTGACAAGAAGTTGGGTGAAAAGCTGGTGCTGGTTATTGAGGGTCATGCCTTGCATCACGATGCCCTCTCCCGGCTCAAAGCCGAAATAGCAAAATATCTTGGAAAATATGAGCGTCCGGCACGAATATACTTCGTTCGAAAATTCGCACGCACCCGGCATGGCAAATTAAACAGGCGGCAAACGCTCAGCACCCTTTTTAGCCCGCAATCGTAAAGCACACTATCTTTACATCATGAAACATTTAATCATAGCTGTAATTGCAGCTTTAAGCTTCAATGTTACTGCACAGGAACAAACCCTGACGTGGCAAACCGATGTGATGAAAGCAGTGGATTTATCCGTCAAAACAAAGAAACCGTTGTTTCTCTTTTTCACCGGCAGCGATTGGTGCGGATGGTGCAAGCGTTTGCAGGCTGAGGTTTTCACGCAGCCACAGTTTCAGGCATGGGCAAAAAAGAATGTGGTTCTGGTAGAGCTCGATTTCCCGCGTTTCAAGCGGCAAGATGAGCGGCTGCAAAAGCAAAACATAGAGCTTGCACAAATCTTCGGAATAGGAGGTTATCCCACGGTCGTCTTTGCCACTCCCACTGTCAACGGGACGCAAATTGTCTTCAACAGGCTGGGCAGCACCGGCTACATCGCTGGAGGTCCTGATGTGTGGCTGGAAGCGGCTAACCAATTGCTGACTACTCCTCAGTAGGTTGATGACTTAGTTTATTTGCCCTGATTCCAGGCTTACGTTGAAAAATAGACGATAGGCCCGTAGCCTAAAAACCTAAGAAAGCGGGCAAGCGTCAGCAGCCTGAATTTCCATGCCGGAAAATTCAAATATCCTGCCGCCATGCTGATAATAGCGGAAGGCAAAGGGGTAAACATGCCGAATACAATAATTACGCTGCCGTATTGATTTACCAGCTCCCTGTTTTTTTCGAACCAATTGCCGGGTTTCAGCCGTGGCAGGATTTTCCCGATGTAGTAAGATAAATTGATTGCAATGTAGGAGAGGCAAGCAAGGAAGAAAACTACTGATATGAATTCGGGAAATGAGGTGGTTTCTTTGGAATAAAGAACGAAAAAAACTTCAGGAGGGAGCTGACCGGGAAGAATCTCCAGCAGGAAAAAAACAGTATAGAATACAGGCAAATTGTGGCGGGCGATATCAATCAATTTATCCAGTTCATCCTTAAAGAAATGTTTGCTTGCCAGGATAATGCCTATCACTGCGAGGAGGTAAACAACTGTTTTAAGGATATTTTGCCAGATGAATTCCTTTCTGGATGATTGTTGTTCCCCCATGCGATTTGAAGACAGCAAAGGTAAAAACAGGCGGTTAATTGTTGCCGGGCATAACGCATATTTCGAAGTTAATAAGCCGGGGAATTCAGCACGATTTGAAGAGATTCAACAGCTTGAAAAAATTTACGTACCGATTTGCAGTTGACCAAGAAGTTCCATTTTATAAGATGCGGCTCTCCGTCTTCGTTTGTTTGCCTTATTTTTATTCCTTTAATAACAATAGGAGTAATCACCAAATAACGCCATGTCCATCTGGAAATCACCCTCTGAAAAAGAATTTCTCAATGACCAAAGCAAACACTGCATGCCCGGACACATCGGCATTGAAGTGACGGAGGTGGGGGATGACTTCGTAAAAGCCCGCATGCCCGTTGACCATCGCACTACCCAGCCCTATGGCTTGCTGCATGGCGGAGCCTCTGTTGCGCTTGCAGAATCGCTGGGCAGCGTTGCCGGCACGATGTGCGTGAATGTACCCGATGAAGCGGTGGTAGGTATCGAGATAAATGCGAATCACATTCGCCCGGTAAGAAGCGGCTTTGTGGAAGGCGTTGCCCGCCCGCTGCACATTGGCAAAACCACGCAAGTGTGGGAGATAAGAATCAGTAATGAGGCGGGCAAACTCGTTTGCATCAGCAGGATAACGCTTGCTGTAGTGAAGGCGCGGTGAATTCACTTTATTTCAGCTAACGCCTTTTCCATTTTTTTCTTTTCGGAAGGAAGATTCAGATGGTTGTAACACTGAATCAGGATTTCAATGATTTCCTTGTCATCGGGATTTAATTTGTGAATTGTTTCAAAATAGGAAACGCTTTTCTTCATGTAATCGAACACTTTACCGGCATCGCCATTGGCTTTGTAAATGCGCGTTGCCTCATTGGCATAGTAGGAACCCAGCGCAAACAGGGCGTCAATGTTGTTTGGATTTATTGCAATCACCTTTTCATTCAGCGCGGCTGATTTTTTGGGGTCGGTTCTTTCCAGGAACCTGGCATAATACAACAAAAGCTTTTCATCACCGGGATATTTTGCGATGAGCGATTCAAACTTCTTCCTTGCTTCCTCGGCTTTCTCGGGATAGCTGCCGATGATGCCGGTCTGCAGCACTTCAAATCGTTTGTCTCCGGGTGAAATTTTCAGTCCTTCATCAATATAGGCTTGTGCGTTTACCCTGTCCGCCCTTCTGAAATAATAATCATCAGCCAGAAAATAACAGGCGTCCGTTGCCACCCGCGCATATTTTTTCTGCGGATTTCGTTCGTACAATTCAATCACTTTTTTGAAATCGTTGTTGGAAGCCGAAAAATTGGTAAGTATGTGATGAAAGATTCCACGCGCGTAATAATGCGCTGCATTATCGGGCTCTTCCTGAATTTTTTCAGTGTAGTATTTTATTTCCCCGTGATAATGCTCCCTTGATTTGGGAGATTGAGCCTCTGCCGTTAAAACGATGCCGGCTGCTATCAGAAACAATACGGTTTTCACCTGAAATTTTAGAGGGAAGTACGACACGGAGATGAAAAAGATTCAGCAATTGGTTGCAATAAAGGCAAAGCCGCCCGGGAAGGGCAGAAAACGTTTCTTTTTGTCCGGAAAATAGCCCCATCTTTCATCTTAACATTCACATCCTGTTGAAACCCTTGCTTGCAAAGCATTTCCGAAATGTTCATCTTTACATAATCAGTTTTATTGTGAAAAGGATTTCCCAAAATTTCATTATTGCCCTGATGGCTATTCAGCCGCTGGTCTGTTTTTCACAAACGCTGATTAAATACAATTTCGGGCTGAACACCGTCTTAGGTGGCGCAGCACCCCAAAAGTTTGACGAATTCAAGCTGATACGGGCATATACCAGCGCTGGCTCTTTTTGCCGCGAGCCTGAAGA
>DATLYB010000069.1:0-6060 GCA_035575215.1 Chitinophagales bacterium | reverse complement strand
CGGCTGTCGCCCAATTTCATCACCGCGCCTTTGCCGTAGGTTTTTTCGAGCTTGTCAACGGTAAGCTGCAACGCCTTCAGTTTTTCCTTGTTGTCTGACATGATTCTGAGTTTAAAGGTTTCGAAGTTTAGAGTTTGAAGTTAGTTCCAACTGGAAACTCTACGCTTTGTTTTAAAAAAAGCGCGGTTAAGTTAAAACTTTCCTGCTTTTTTTCTTGTGAAGGCGCTGATAATATTTACAAACATCTGTTAATCCGCATTGGCTGCATTTGGGATTGCGTGCTGTGCACACATATCTGCCGTGCAAAATCAGCCAGTGATGCGCGGCAGGAATATCGCCTTTTGGGATATACCTGACAAGCTGCTTTTCGGTCTGCAGCGGATTCTTCGAAACCGTAAGCCCTATTCTGTTCGCCACGCGGAATACGTGGGTGTCAACCGCAAGATTGGGCTGGTTGAACAAACTGGCGGTGATGACGTGAGCGGTTTTTCGCCCTACGCCCGGCAGCTTCTGCAATTCGCTTGCATCATCAGGCACCTTCCCATGGTAATCTTTCTCCAGCATCTGCGCCATGCCAATCAAATGCCGGGTCTTGCTGTTGGGATAGCTCACGCTTTTGATGCAAGGGAACACGTCATCAAAGGAGGCTTTGGCTAAATCATGCACGGTGGGAAAACGCTGGAAGAAGGCGGGAGTCACCATGTTAACCCGCTTGTCGGTGCATTGTGCCGACAAGATGGTGGCTACCAGCAGCTGGTAGGGATTGGTGTGCGTTAATTCAGTTTTGGGAGCGGGATTATGCTTGCGGAAATAGTGGAGAACGTGGCGGAATAGTTCGGATTTGGTCATAAGTACAGGGGGAAACCGGTGATTACAGCTTGGCAAACTCTTCGCTGCTTACTTCCTTTGTTACAAGGGTCACCTTGCTTTTGATAAACTCCAATACTTTTTTATCGGTCAGCTCTTCGTAGGTGCGCTTCACGTGTTCTTCTTTTTCCAGCATCTTGTCGGCAATGCCGCCCAGCATGCGGTTGTTTTCTTCGGTGTCCTCCAGCCCGTAGTAGCTGCGGATGAGCCGGGTGGTGTGCTCCTTCATCTCCTCGTCTGTCACATTAAGCTGGTTGTCTTTCTTGATTTTGTTGGCGATAAGCATCCACTTCAGGTTCTGGGCAAACCTGCCATAGTCATGCTCTACCTGTTCGCGCGTCACAGGCTTGTCACTGCTGTATTGAATCCATCGTTTCAGAAATTCATCAGGAAGGGGCACATTGGTTTTTTCCAGGAAGGTGTCGATAATGTCGTGGTTCAGCAGTTGCTCGCTTTGCGCTTTGTAATAATTTTCCAGCTCGCCTTTCAGTTTTTCGCGAAACTCCTCTTCCGTATTTATTACGCCTTCTCCGAAAAGTTTATCAAACAACTGCTGGTTGACCTCTGCCGGAACGATGCGGTTGATTTTCTCCAACCGGATGCGGAAGATTTTGTTGAGATGAGGATGCTCCTGAAGTTTCAGATAATGGTGAATAATTTCCTCTACGTCAGCTTTCAGCGACTTCATCAACTCAACATCAAGGTACTCATTCGGTTTTTTCCCGAGCCATTGTTCGGCAATATTATCTTCAAAGCGCGAGAGCGGTACGGCAATCGAATGTTGCACGCCTCCCTCTTTTATATTCCCCTGCTCATCCAGCTCAATAAATTTCACATAAAGGATATCGCCTTTGATTACTCCATCATCCGGGTTGGTCATTTCGCCATATTTTCTCTGCACGTTCTCTATCTCTTTGTTTACTGCCATGTCGTCAATCTTCACCTCATAGCGGGTGATTTTCGTGTCGGGGTTCAGCGCAGTCACTTCTATCATGGGATTCAGCCCGAGGTCATAAACGAACTCGTAGCTCTTCCGCTCGTTCACATCCAATTGCTGCTTTTCCCCATTGGCATGCGGCAGGGGGCTTCCCAGAATTTCAATCTTGTTGTCTGTAAGATATTTGGTGAGTTCCTTATTAATCAGGTTATTCAACTCCTCAGCCAGCACGTCATTGCCGTATAGTTTCTTAATGTGACCCACGGGAACAAATCCCTTGCGGAAGCCTTTAATCTCAGCCTTCTTGCTTAGTTTCTTCAATGACTCGTTCACCAGCTTTTCGTAATCCTGCGGGGGAATATTGATTTTCAAAATCGCATTTTGCGCATCAATCGTTTCTTTAGTTATGGAGACCATAGTTTCACTTTCCGGTTTTAATGTTTCCAGTTTGCCTGTCAACTCAAAACTGGAAACTTAAAAAAAGTGCGGATGAAGGGACTCGAACCCCCAACCCTTGCGGGACCAGATCCTAAGTCTGGCGCGTCTGCCAGTTCCGCCACATCCGCTTTTTCCGGGGCAAAGTTACCAATAATTTCAGGAGCTTTTTCCCGCGTTGACCTCTGCGCCTGTTTCAAAACAGCTTTAACATTTTAATAACCTTCCATTTGCGCATCACTGCCGGACAATGGGTGGTTGAAAAAGGATTGTTAAGGAATTGTTAAATGAAGATTACTAAATCTGAAATTATATTTTAAGCCAAAATTATTTGTTTACTTTGCGGAGATTTAAACCAGCCCGTTGCGAAATACTTCGCTTGTAATTGCCGCAGCTTTATTTCTTGTAACGTATAGCGTTCCTGCGCAGGAAGTGCCCTCTCCTGATACACTGACTGCCGAAGTGCGCAAAGTAAAGAATGATTTGGCGGTGTTGAAGAAACTGAAATTGTCAGGCTATATTCAGGTGCAATACCAGCATGCCGACCTCCCGGGATTAAAAACCTTTGCCGGAGGCGATTTTCAAGCGGATTCAAAAAACCGATTCATCGTTCGCAGGGGCAGAATCAGGATGGTGTATGAGGGTGATGTCACACAGGTCACTTTTCAGATTGACGCCACCGAAAAGGGAGTGGGTATCAGGGATGTATTCTTTAAATTGACCGAGCCGAAAAAGAAGTGGGTGAGCCTGACCGCTGGATTGTTTATCCGCCCTTTTAACTATGAGCTGATTTATTCCTCCACGCTTCGGGAATCGCCTGAACGGGCGAGAATGAACCAAATCCTGTTTCCCGGTGAGCGCGATGTGGGCGCGATGGTTACCGTTCACCCCCCGGCAGAGAATAAGCTTCATCTGCTGAAGCTGGAAGCCGGATTTGTGAACGGAGCCGGCTTAAACCTTGATTTTGACAACCGGCTGGATGCATTTGGTCGCGTTTCTGCCGCGGAATGGGATGAGGCAAAAAGATTCAATTACCGGGCAGGCGTTTCATTCTATTCCGGAGGTGTAAGGCAATCAACCGATACACTTTACCGGATGAACGGAGAATGTTTTGAGGCGCAGATTGACACTTCGGGAGAGGACCGTTATTCGAAGCGGAATTATTTCGGAGCGGATGCGGAAATCAGCTACAATTCAAAACTTGGAGCAACGATTGTTCGCGGAGAATTCACGCAGGGAATTCAGTCGGGAACAAAGGCGCTGAACACCTCCTTCGGAAGGGCTCCTGATAAAAGCATTTACGAGCGGAAGTTCCGGGGTGCCGTGGTTTACCTCATACAGGGGTTTTTCAAAGACAGGCATCAGCTTGTTTTCAAGTATGATTTTTTCGATCCCAATACAGATGTGACAGGGCACGACATGCAGCTTCATTGCGGGCTGACCTCCACCGAGCTGCTGTATCATACCTTCGGATTCGGGTACATCTGGATTGCGAACAAGCATCTGAAGTTCATGGCGTATTTTGATTTGGTAAAGAATGAAGAAGCTTCCGACATCGGCATAACTGATGATATGGATGATAACGTGGTGACGGTGAGGGCACAGGTTAAATTTTAAATCCGGAATTCAATCATAAAAATCCACTAAAATGAAATCAATCCTCATTCATCTGAAGCCATTTTCCGAAAAATCTGTCCCCTTTAAGGTGACTGACGTTTTCAGTTTCATTCAAGCAGCCTGCATGGCAGCATTGTTATCAGCCTGCAACGGCAGCCAGCCCTCCGGGCAATCGGGCTCCAACTTGTCGGGTAGCATCTCCATTGACGGCTCCAGCACGGTGTATCCCATCACGGAAGCCATCGCTGAAGAATACCGTAAAGAGCAGCCTGGGGTGAAGGTAACGGTAGGGTTATCTGGAACGGGAGGCGGCTTCAAAAAATTCAGCCGCGGTGATACCGACATCAACAATGCCTCCCGCCCGATTAAACCGGTGGAAGACAGCATCTGCAAGGTTAACAATGTCAGCTACCTTGAATTGATGGTGGCTTATGACGGGCTGGCGATTGTGGTAAACCCGCAGAATGATTGGGTGAAGCAAATCACGGTAGCAGAATTGAAAACGATATGGGAGCCTGCGGCTCAGGGAAAAATCAAGCGGTGGAAGCAAATCCGCCCGGAATGGCCTGATGAAGAGTTGCACTTATATGGCGCAGGCGTGGAGTCAGGCACGTATGATTATTTCACTGAAGCGATTGTTGGCAAGACTGACGAAAGCCGCGGTGATTACACTGCCAGCGAAGATGACAACGTGCTGGTGCAGGGCATCGCCTCCGACAGAAATGCGCTCGGCTTTTTTGGTTTTGCTTACTACGAAGAGAATAAGGACAAGCTGAAGCTGATTCCCGTGGATGACGGCAATGATGCCAACGGAGCGGGCGCTATCCTCCCTTCCATCGAAACGGTGAAGAACAAAACGTATGCGCCCTTGTCGCGCCCGCTTTTTATTTATGTGACCGGCAATGCAGCTAAACGACCGGAAGTGCAAAATTTTGTTGAATTCTATCTCGCAAATGCCGCCTTGCTCGTGCAGCAAGTCGGTTACATTGCCCTGAATGACAGCGAGTATCAGGCTGAGTTGGATAAATTCAAAAAGTTTGCTGAACAAATGCAGTAAACATGCGGCTTCGCGAAAAGCTGATTGAATCATTTCTGATGCTGTGCGGATTAATCACCGTGCTTACTACTATCGGCATCATCTGGGTATTGGCGGAGCAGACGGTGGAGTTTTTTCAGCACGTTTCTCTGAGTGAATTCTTCATGGATACGCAGTGGACGCCTCTTTTCGCTGACAAGCATTTTGGGATTCTTCCGCTGCTCAGCGGCACGCTGCTCACCACCATTATCGCAGTGGTCTTTGCATTGCCCATCGGGCTTACCATCGCCATCTATCTCAACGAATATGCGCACAGGAGTTTTCGCGCTACCTTCAAACCGATACTTGAAATCCTTGCCGCCATCCCCACGGTGGTGTACGGCTATTTTGCGCTGATGACCGTCACGCCTTTCCTGCAACAATTCATTCCCGATATGGCGGGATTCAACGCGCTTTCACCGGGTATTGTGATGGGTATCATGATAATTCCGCTCATCAGCTCGCTGAGTGAAGATGCCTTGTTTGCTGTTCCTAAGTCATTGCGCGAGGCATCTTATGGGATGGGCGCCACGCGCTTGCAGACCGTGTTTCGCGTTCTCGTGCCAGCTGCATCTTCCGGCATCATGGTTTCCGTTATTCTTGCCATTTCGCGTGCGGTGGGCGAGACGATGATTGTCGCCATCGCTGCGGGCATGCAGCCGAGGCTGACCTTCAATCCGCTGGTGCCGATTGAAACCATTACCACGTACATCGTGCAGGTGAGCCTGGGAGACGTGGCGCACGGAGCCCTGGAGTTCAAAACAATTTTCGCTGCAGGCATCACGCTTTTCATGTTCATTTTTATCCTCAACAATATCAGTTTCATCATCAAAAAAAGATACCACGAACAATATGAATAAGGCAGTCTGGAACAGAGCGAAGGACAAGTCATTCAGCGTCTTCGGCATCTTCTGCACGATGCTCGGTTTGGTGCTGCTTGCTCTTTTCATTGCTGATATACTTGCGGACGGATTTCATCGTCTCAGCTGGCAGTTCCTCACCAGTCTTCCTTCGCGCCTGCCTCACAAAGCAGGCATCCTTCCCGCAATGGCCGGAACCGTCTGGATTTTGGGATTGACCGCTTTAATCGCAATCCCGGTGGGGGTGGCTGCGGGGATTTATCTGGAAG
>DATLYB010000068.1:0-9652 GCA_035575215.1 Chitinophagales bacterium | reverse complement strand
CCGCAGTGCGCGAGGAGTTTGATAAAAAAGGGGTGATTACTGTCAGGAATTATTCAGGCTTAAATGGCGCCAGACGATTCAAACTGTGGGAATTGAAACGTTGGGATGAAATTTTTTTAACCAGAGAAAAATCAAAGGTAGAAACATTGTGCCGGGAAAATGCAATCGAATTTGAATGGCTGGATAACGGCAACCTTCGCCTGATGCATCGGACAGCGGCTACAGTCAAGCATCCTGTTACTCATGAAACTGCGTGGTTTAATCACGCGCAGGTGTTTCACCCGGCTGCCGCGCCTGCTGAATACGAAAAAATTCATGCCCGCCAGCAAAGAATCAAAACGTTGCTGTGGACCGCAGCCTTAAAAATTATGGTGCGATGGAAGAAATTTGCAAATCATGCCATTGACCAAAGCATGAATGTGCTGTTCGCTGACGGAAGCGAGATTCCTGACTCGTATATCCGCCATATTGAAGAAGTGATTTGGAAGAACATCGTGATTTTTCCATGGAAAAAAAATGACATTCTCGCTATAGATAACTTCAGCACCTCTCACGGCAGGCTTCCTTATGAAGGGAAAAGGAGAATACTGGTGTGCTGGAGCGCTTGATTCTGAAAACAGCAGGGGGGAGGTTATCCGCCCAGCATCCCTTTCTTCAAGCCGGTGCTGACCGGAGTATCGCCCAGCCAGATTCCAAACAAAGCTTTTTTGAAATCCAAGCCCTGAATAACCGCCTTGTACATTTCGTTCTTGTAAATCTTTATGCCTTCACCGGGGAGGTAAACAATTAAAAAGACATCGTCCACCTTTATCGGCTCCTTAAAAACCTGAATGAACGCTTCAATTTTGTCTTTAAGTGGAGCGGTGTTTCGGTTGGTGGATTTTTCAAAACCTTCATGAACGGCTTCACTCATGTTTTCGCTGTTTACCATGCCGGAAACGATGTGCATCCGCACTGCCATGGGCTGGTCGGCCTGGATGATTTGCGCGGCATTATTGCTTCTTGAAGTCAAATAAAGCGCAGCGACATAGACGTCAATCCACAGTTTTTCGCGCACACCGCCTCCATTAAGCACGAGCGTTCCCTTTTCGGTATTCAATGTGTTCGGAAAACTCTTCCCTTCGATGATAGTTTGGCTGAAGAGCGGCAACGAGAGCAGTGAAAAAATGAAAATACCTGTTAGTTGGTGCATGCTGAAAAAATTTTTACAGTTATGGAATTTTTCCAAGATAAAGTTGTTTATCCGATTGTCAAAAAAGCACTTGTGCTTTTCAAATGACTTATTTATTAACCTAAAAAAATCAAAACTATGAAAGCTCTATTAGTTTCTATTGCAGTGATGTCGTCCGTTTTATTCTCCAGCGCACAAACCACCAAGTGGGAATTGGACAAAGCACACACCACCATCAGTTTCAGGAGTGTTCACCTGCTCATCTCGAAAGTGACGGGACACTTTGAAGAATACGATGCAACGATTCATTCCGATAGGGAAGATTTTTCCGACCTGAAAGTTGAATTCACTGCGAAGGTGGCAAGCCTTAATACCGGTATTGAAATGAGGGATAACCACCTGAAATCCGATGATTTTTTCAATGCGGAAAAATATCCCAACATCACATTCAAGAGCACTTCATTTAAAAAGATTGGCGATGGCAAATATAAGTTGGCAGGTCAGCTTACCATCCGGGATGTAACAAAACCTATCGAGTTGGACGTAACTTATGGCGGAACCATCAAAGACCCCTACGGCAAAACAAGAGCGGGATTTGAAATTACCGGCAAGCTCAACAGGTTCGATTACGGCTTGAAATGGAATGCTGCGCTTGAAACGGGAGGATTGGTAGTGGGCGAGATGATTGACATCATCTGCAGTGTTGAGATTATTAAACAGTAAAAATCCCTGCGCATCAATTTTGGAGCGTTTCTCATCTTGTTTATTGATTCTGTCTTTCTTCTCCCCGAAAGACAGGGAATACGAAGTAGTTTTGTGAGCGTTTATCAGCTTGTAAACGAAGATGCTCCGCTCCCATCCTTCCGCCACTCCCTTCATGCTTTTTGCCGATGAAAACGGCAATATCATGGAAGACGTCAATTATCAAGCCGTTGGCAGAAGCGGCAGGAATGCAGTGAAATTAGGCGCAGAAGATTTCATTGAGCTGCCCGAAGGCAGCGAGCTGTTTCGTCTGCCTGCAAGAAAGCCTTATGGGTTCAATATCAAAACAAAAAAGATTGAACTCTATCCGCATGGCCTGGCAGTGGCGGCATTCGTCTCGCCCGCACACACGCAAACCTATTTATCTGCATATCAAAAAAACGGCAAGGCACCGGTTCTTCCCCTTTATGCTTACACCGCCATCGGCTGGCTCGATGGAAAATTTTACACCACCGCGGTGCGCATTGACTCCGACATCCGCCAGGATTTTGAGCAGTTTCACCTTCCGCTCATCAGGCGGAAAGTAAAGTCCATGCTGAAAAAATATCCCCGCAACCGGCTGGCGGAGCATCTTGCAAATCATTGCGCGCTCACCTACCACTGCCGCGCTGCGCAGAATTATTTTCTGAATCGCTGGGAATGTCCGCTGCCCGCCTCGCCCGCCTGCAATGCGGAATGTCTGGGATGTATCTCGCTGCAGCCGGAGGAAAATCCAATCAGCTCATCGCACTTCCGGCTGAAGTTCACGCCTTCCGTGCAGGAAATCGTTGAAGTGGCGGCTGACCATCTTGAGTCGGCTCCTGAACCAATCGTCAGCTTCGGGCAAGGCTGCGAGGGAGAGCCGCTGCTGGTATGGGAAGTGCTGCGCGATGCGATAAAAGAGATTCGCAGGAAAACAAAAAAGGGCGTCATCAACATCAACACCAACGGCAGCCGCCCCGATGCAGTGGAAGAATTATGCAAAGCCGGCTTGCAGAGCATCCGCGTGAGCATGAACAGCGCCCAGAGAGAATGGTACATGAATTATTATCTGCCGAGAAATTACACGTTTGACGATGTGAAGGAATCCATCAGGGTGGTCCGCAAAAACAAGGGCTGGGCTTCGATTAACTACTTTACCTTTCCCGGACTCACCGATGCACCGGAAGAATATGCTGCCCTGAAAAAGCTGCTCCGCGAAACGGATTTGAACATGATTCAGTGGCGCAACTTCAACATTGACCCCGATTGGTACATTCTTAAGTCGAAGATTGGCGAAACAGGCGAGCCGATGGGCATCGTGAATCTGATGAAAACGCTGAAAAAGCAATTTCCGCATCTGGCTTACGGATATTTTAATCCTTCGGGAGAAACGCAAGGGAGCTTGGGAAATAGAACACGGATGACACGGGGCGCACGGAAGGTCGCGGATATGCAAAATCAGTGATTATCTGTCACATCCGGGTAATCAATGCCAATAGATTTTTGGGACAATGTCAATTTGAGTCAAGTAAAATCCAAGTGATGTCTGAAGACTTCTGGAAATGGGGCGACCCCGCCAAATCTTTTCATCTCAATCATTTCCCAAAGCTCAAATCGTTTCTTGAAGAAAGATGGAAGCAACAGCTAAAAGATGATTTCAAAACTCCTGACCTTACTCAACAAGTTTCTGAATCACCCTTCACCGAAGGTGATTTCAGGAAAACATTTCCCAATCTTAAATCCGGGCAGTTTTCCAATTCAAAGGAAAGCCGCATCCGCTATGGTTTCGGAAAAAGCTATCATGACATCATCCGGATTTTCACCGGAATGATTCCAGCCCTGCCGGATTTTGTTTTGTTTCCCGAATCGGAAAATGATATGGAGCACATTCTTCAGCAGGCAAGTCAAAACCGCATCCGGATAGTGCCATTCAGCGGGGGGAGCAACGTTACCGGAGCCTTTGAGATAAGATTTCCCGGCAAGAGCTGCATTGTGAATTTGCAGCGCATGAAAAAATCAGTTGAGGTGGATGAAATATCTCATACCGCAGTTTTTGAAACCGGCATCTTTGGTCCTGAATTGGAGAAAATCCTGAACGCAAGAGGATTTACGCTCGGTCATTTCCCGCAATCATTCGAATACTCCACGCTGGGCGGCTGGCTTGCCACGCGTTCGGGCGGGCAGGAGTCCGGGCAGTACGGAAAAATTGAAGATATGGTGCTCGGCATTCGTGCGATTACTCCGGCTGGAATCATTGACTCGAAAGATTTTCCGCGCCATGCCAGCGGCATTGACACCTTCCGGCTGTTCATCGGCTCGGAGGGAACGCTGGGCATCATCACGCAGGCGAAGCTGCGCATTCATCGCCTGCCGTCAAACCACAGGTGGGTCGTTGCATTATTTAAAACATTTGAAGAGGGAACTGAAGCCGTGCGCATCCTGCTTCAGCAAAGTATTCATCCGGGAATACTGCGTCTTTCTGATGCGCTTGAAACAAAATTGTTTTCCGCCATGCGCAGCAGCGAGCCGCGCGGATTGAAAAAATTAATCGGCTCGTTTCTTAAATCATATCTTGCCGCCAAAGGCTTCCGGGAACCGTGTCTTCTGATGATGCGCTTTGCCATCAGGAATAATGCTGATTTTGCCGTCACGCAGGCCGCCCGCCATCTCCTGAAATCACGCAGCGCTTTTATTCTTCCATCCGCCACAGCCGGCAACTGGGAGGAGCATCGCTTCACACTCCCTTACCTGCGCGACACGCTCATTGAACACCGCGTGCTCATTGACACCTTTGAAACGGTTGTGTACTGGAAAGATGTGACGGGCTTGTATTTGAAAGTGAAGGACTCCCTGCAAAAATCTGATTTCCATGAAAGAGGCGGTTTATTGTTCTGTCATATGTCGCATGTGTATGAAACGGGAGCCTGCCTGTATTTCACCATGCTCGCTCCGATGGAACAGGGAAATGAAGAGGCGCAATGGGTCAGATACAAAAAGCTCGTCACCGATGCGATTATTGAATCAGGCGGAGCGGTGAGCCACCATCATGGCGTGGGCAAGGACCATCAGCAGTGGTATCTGAAAATGCTGGGCGATAAAGAAAGAAAATTGCTGCAGGCAATCAAAAAACACCTCGACCCAAACGGCATCATGAATCCGGGGAAGCTGTTTGATGAAGCCGGCTGAGTGTGCACAGCAACTTTCGCTTCCTTTTACATTAAGCCTCACCCCACCCATTCTCCATTGAAACCTGTTCAAGGTCAATACCCCGCTCATCGGCTTTTTATCACTTTTGGTTTGAGCGTTTGAATATTTTCATTTCTACCAATTCACAAATCACGTGACCAATCAGAATGTGCCCCTCCTGGATGCGTGCGGTATTTTCCGAAGGAACTTTGAGCCGGTAATCGCAATGATTGTCTGCTTTTGATTTTTTTTTCCCGGTCATGCCCACGGTAATCATCTTTTTCTTCCGTGCTTCCTTCAGTGCGTTCACCACGTTCACCGAATTGCCGGACGTGGAAATGCCAATCAGCACATCGCCTTTACTTCCCTGTGCCTTCACCAGCCTGCTGTACACCTCTTCGAATGAATAATCATTGGCTGTAGCGGTGAGGTAGGATGTATTGACGTGCAATGCCTCAGCGAAAAGCGGCTCCCGATTCAGCATGAACTTGCCGGAAAGCTCCGATGCGATATGCTGCGCATCGGCAGCGCTGCCGCCATTACCGCAGAGCAAAACTTTTTTTCCCGCACGAAAAGCTTTCACAATTTCAGCGGCTACCTTCCGGATGCTTTCTTGCAATGTTTCATCCAGCAACATGTGCCAATGCACCCGCACCGACTCTCCGATTATATCTCTAACCGGGCTTTGCTTCATGCTTTCCGCTATGTGTTAAATGTTATTTTTGTGCTGCAAATTACAAACAAAAAACAATGCGTCCGCAGGGTGTGCCCGTGTCCGTACTTTCAAGGATTCATCCCCGATGGTGCAGAAACCTTCACAGCACTAAACCATGAAATACCATCTCGTATCGGGCGGCTGCGGATTTGTGGGGCGCAACATCGTTAAGAGAATTCTCAACACGACAAACGATTGCATCATTATCGTGGATGACCTCTCGGTCGGCACGCTGCCGTCCACATGGGACTGGCTTCAGCCCTACGTTTCAAAGCCGCTGAAGGATGCCCAGTTGATTGGTAATCAGGAGAGAATCCTATTCTTCAGGCAGGATTTCAGGGAGTTTTTAAGAAACCTGATGCGGCAGCCTCTTTTTTTGAAAAAAGAATACGGTATCAACGCTGAGAAATTCTCAGACGTGTTCCATTTCGCAGCCATTGTGGGCGGCAGGGCAAAGATTGATGGCGACCCGATGCTGGTGGCGCTCGACCTCTCCATTGATGCAGAGTTTTTTTACTGGGTGGTGCGCCACCAGCCTGAGCGGGTGCTGTACCCCAGTTCCAGCGCGGCATATCCCATCGGTCTGCAGGGCGAAACGGATGCCATGGCGCTGAAGGAAACCGACATTGACTTCACCGGCAATCTGGGCAAGCCCGACATGACCTACGGCTGGTCGAAATTAACGGGCGAATATCTGGGAAGAATTGCCGCGCAGTATTATGGGATATCGGTTGCAAGCGTGCGACCGTTCTCCGGCTACGGTGAAGACCAGGATTTGACCTATCCCGTTCCGGCCATTGCAGCACGTGCCGCCCGGAAAGATGACCCGTTTGAAGTGTGGGGCAGCGGCAGGCAGGGTCGCGACTTTGTGCACATTGACGATTGCGTGGATGCAATTTTCATGGCGCTGGATAAAATCAAAGACGGTACTGCGATTAACATCGGCTCGGGTAAACTCACCACCTTCATTGAGCTCATCGAGCTGTTCTGCAAATTCGCGGGCTACCAGCCCGTCATCAAGCCTCTGCTTGACAAGCCCGTTGGCGTTTCAAAGCGTTATGCAGACATGAACTATGTGAAAAACACGTTCGGCTGGCGCCCGAAGGTTTCACTGGAAGAAGGGATGAGGCGGGTGTATGATAAGGCGGTGGAGAATATGAAGAAGTGAGGGGTACTGTTTGTGTAAAAAATGTTGTCCCCAACAAAAGATTTCTCGAACTCCATCCTGAAAAATTATCTTTGGGAAGAAACGCCATTTGATGTCAGCCTATAAAATAATTGAAGCAGACAGCATCTCTTATTTGTCTGAGAACCGGGCAACCGAAAAGGTGGACTTAACCTTCCTCGACCCTCCATTCAATCAAAACAAAGATTACAACCACTTTGGAAGAAAATCTATCGGAATCGAAATTGACCCCATAAATGTACAGTGTATCAAAGACCGAATAAAAGCTATCCGCGCATCCGACAACATTGAAAAATATTATAAAGACTATGGCTGCACAGAAAACCTCCATGAAATTTGGAATATTCCGGCAATCCATCCCATAAGCAAGTCAAAGTCACAAACTCTGAATTTGTTTGAAAGCTGATGTATTCCATCTATCACTTTTTCAAATCACTTGTTAATAGTAAACAGGAGCTGGTAACGAGAAACTGTTGTCAATCACCGCTGAAATGAAAAAGAAAGTTACCGGACATGACAAAAAAACCATTGTTTGTTTCGGTCCCGGTCCGCAGTTCAAGGGCGGCATCTCCAACTATAACACTTCCCTGGCGAAAGCTCTCGACAAATTCCCCGATGCCGAAGTGCACATCGTTTCCTGGACGCAGCAGTATCCCGCGATTATCCCGCGCGATTTCATTGACCGTGCCAGCCGCAAAGATTTGCTCGAAGGCACGCGCATCAAAGTGAAGTACATCACCAACTACAACAACCCGCTCAGCTGGCTCGCCACTTACCGCTACATCAAATCGCTGCATCCCGACATCGTGATTTTCCAGTGGGCGATTGCCTTGCAGGGATTGCCGCTGGGTTTCATTGCCAGAAAACTCTGCAAGCTGAAGGGCGCGGAGGTGATTTTCGACACGCATTTCGTCAGGCAGAAGGAAGCAAGCAGGATTGACCGGCTCTTCTCTTTTTATGGACTGGGAAAGGCGCACACCTACATCGCGCACTCCGGCAAGAATGCCGAGGAGCTGAAGGAGATGTATCCCCGCAAAAAATTTTTTCTGACGGAAACCGGTGAGCGCGCCAAAGATGGCAGCTGCACGATTATCAAGCTTTATCATCCCGTTTATGACATGTTTCAGCCGGACAAAAATTTCGATAAGGAAAAAGTGAAGCAGGAACTTGGATTGAAAAAGCACGTGTTTCTGTTCTTCGGCTTCATCCGCAAATACAAGGGCTTGCATCATGTGATTCGCGCCTTCGCACGGGTACGCCACAAAAGAAATGATGTGTCGCTGCTGATAGTGGGCGAATCATTCTGGCAGACGCTTGACCCGAAGTCGTTCAGTGCGAAGCTCAGGAAATTTTTATTCGGGCTGGCTAAATCCGTATTTCTGAAAAACGCAGACAACGAGCAGGAATACCAGCCGCTGAAATTGATTGAGCAGCTGCATCTGGAAGACAGCGTGGTGGTCATCAACCGATTCGTGCCGAATGAAGAGGTGCACAAATACTTTCAGGTAGCTGATTGCATCGTCAATTATTATCTCACCGCCACTCCGTCAGGCGTTGAATCCATCGCGTACAACTTTCACCTGCCGATTCTCGCAACACGCGTGGGGCATTTTCCCGAAACCGTGAAGCCCGGCTACAACGGCTACCTTGCCGAGCCGGATAACATTGATTCGATGGCAGAGCAGATGCTGAATATTATCGAGCATCCCATTGACCGGAAGCATGTGGCGGAAACCGCTGCCCGATTCAGCTGGGAGAATTACGCCCGTGCGATTCTGAACTATTGATTGATTCCGTTCACTTTCTCCTCAATCACCACCAGTGTTCCCGTATTCACCCAATCGAACAGCTCTATCACATCCTGGTTGTACATGCGGATGCACCCATGTGAGGCGGGCGTGCCGATAAGTCCTTCTTCGGGAGTTCCGTGGATGTAGATGTACCGCGCGCGGGAGTCAATGCCTTTGCCTTTGTTGATTCCGGGCTCCAAACCTTCGAGCCAGAGGATACGCGAGGTGACGTCATCGGTGTCAATGTCAAGGGAATCGGTGATGATGGTGGCGATTTTTCCGGTGTCTTTTCTTCCGGCAAAAATCGTGTTCGGCTTTGCGTTCTTCCCGATTTTCTCCGCGATGCGATGCACTCCCAGCGGTGTCTTCCCGCTGCCCTGCTGATTGCCCGTGCCATATTTGCTTGATGAGATGCGGTAGCTTTTTTCAATCACCTCATTTTTCACCAGGTACATCTCTTGTCTGTCAATATTTACCAGCAGGAAGCGCTGGTCGTTTTTGTAAGCGAACTTTTTTGCCAGACTGGATGCTATGGAAGAAATAGTTGGCGGGGAAACCTGCATGGGCAGCAGAACTGACATGATGATGATGAACACCATTGGCGAATGCAGCAGTGTTACTGCATGATTTTGTCAAAGCCCGTATAGCTTCTCAGCGCTTCGGGAATCACAATCCCGTCAGCCGTTTGATTGTTTTCCAATAATGCTGCCACAATTCTTGGAAGCGCCAGTGCACTTCCGTTCAGGGTGTGTGCCAGTCGTATCCTGCCGTTTTTATCCCGGTAGCGCAGTTTCATCCGGTTTGACTGGAAGGTTTCAAAGTTGGAGACGGAGCTTACTTCGAGCCAGCGCTTTTGACCTGCCGAATACACTTCCATGTCA
>DATLYB010000067.1:0-3741 GCA_035575215.1 Chitinophagales bacterium | reverse complement strand
GAGGGGGCATCATATGCTTTGAGCGGAACCAGAATGATAGTGCGTGTGGTACGCTCTACCAATGTGCCGATGGCGCTCTGATGCCCCTTGCCCATGATCAGATCGCCTTCCCAGTGTCCCGGTATTTGCCTGGAGATGTGTTACTTAGGCTGGCAGGAGTCATTAGAAAAGCTGGCAAGGCTGGTTGAGCCTGAAATCCCGGATGCATAATTGGTCCATAGTTCCGATTTCATGCTGTCAGCATGGAGCTGAGCAAAGAAAAAGGATTTCATACGCGCTGGAAGCTGCAGCGTCTTCCCTGCTTGCCGGAAACAAGCGTACCGGGCATCTTTGCTGCAGGCGATGTACGGTTCGGAGCCATGACGGGAATATCGGCTGCTGTAGGAGAAGGAGCGATGGCTATCCGTTTTGTGAGAAAATACCTGCAAAGTTTTTAACTTAGAAGAACAAAACTCTCGACATCATGGACCGTTACGTCATCATTTCAATTCACACGGCTGAAGACTGCCGGATGGCTGTGAAGCATTTCATCGAGCATCATGCTAATTTCCTGACGCACTTTGAATGGGGCTGCTACGACAACGACCACACCGCCTATGCCATCGTTGAAGCCGAAAGCCGTGCCATGGCATTGATGGCTGTTCCGCCCTTGTTCCGGAATAAGGCAAGAGCGATTAAAGTAACCCGCTTTGAGCCCAGCACAACAAAAGACAAAGTGCATGAAGCTGCAAAGTGATTTCCTTTAGAAATGTCTTTTCCATCTCATTCAAAGCACTCATGGGTTCTTTCTAAGGGCTCATGAGGCAACAGGAAGTGATTTTCTAATTGCAATTCACATAAAATCTGACCGGCTTCCCGATAATGAACTCTTGGTCTGCAGACAGGCAGGGTTGCGCAGGGTGGTCAACATGCGCCACATGATGGCGGAGTGATTTGCGCTTGTTTACAAATCTCGCGAGGGCATTTTCCTTTTTCGGAAAGTGGAAATGAAGGTGCGCTTTCATGGTTGCAGGCATTTTATACGGCTGATTCAGCGGACACAATTAAAGATTATCCACTCAGCCGTCCAGTTATCTAAGTTAGAAAAAAACCGGGCAACAGCCGCTCCAAAATCACGCAAGGTCAAACCGGTCCAGGTTCATTACCTTGTTCCAGGCAGCCACAAAGTCCAGGACGAACTTTTCCCGGGCATCATCACACGCATACACCTCGGCAATTGCTCTCAGCTCAGCATTCGAACCGAAGATAAGGTCAACGCGCGTGCCCGTCCACTTCACCGTGCCTGTCTTGCGGTCCCGACCTTCAAACAAGGTTTTCGCATCCGATGTCGCTTTCCAGACTGTTCCGAAATCAAGCAGGTTCACGAAGAAATCGTTGGTGAGCGCATCCTTGCGTTTCGTAAACACTCCGTGCTTGGAGTTATCAAAGTTGGTGTTCAACACCCGCATGCCGCCCACCAGCACCGTCATTTCCGGTGCCGTCAGCGTCAGCAGTTGTGCCTTGTCAACAAGCATCTCTTCTGCCGGCACCATGCATTTGCTGCCAACATAATTGCGGAATCCATCAGCGACAGGTTCGAGCACGTCAAATGATTCCACATCGGTTTGCTCCTGCAGGGCATCGGCACGACCGGGGGCAAAGGGTACTTTCACGTTATGACCGCCATTCTTTGCCGCCTTCTCAACGGCTGCACATCCGCCCAGTACAATCAAGTCGGCAAGCGAAACTTTCTTGTTGCCCTTCTTAGCGTTGAACTCATTTTGAATTTTTTCAAGCGTTTTCAGCACCCTTGCCAGTTGGGGCGGGTTGTTTACTTCCCAATCTTTCTGAGGGGCAAGACGAATGCGTGCGCCATTGGCTCCCCCGCGCTTATCGGAGCCGCGGAAAGTAGAAGCCGATGCCCATGCTGTGGATACGAGCTGAGAAATAGTTAATCCTGAATCAAGTATTTTTTTCTTCAATAAGGCAATGTCCTTATTGTCTATTAGCTTATGCATGACGGCAGGAATGGGGTCCTGCCAGAGCAGTTCCTCTTTCGGCACCTCGGGTCCAAGGTAACGCGCACGGGGACCCATGTCGCGATGAGTGAGCTTGAACCAGGCACGCGCGAATGCATCTGCGAACTCATCGGGATGTTCATAAAAGCGTCTGGCAATTTTTTCGTAAGCCGGGTCGAACCGCAGGCTGAGGTCGGTAGTCAGCATAAAGGGTGCGTGCTTCTTGTTCGGGTCGTGCGCATCCGGCACCGAGCCGGCACCTGCGTTACCTTTCGGTTTCCACTGATACGCACCGGCAGGGCTCTTGGTCAGTTCCCATTCATAGCCGAAAAGATTTTCAAAATAGTTGTTGCTCCATTTGGTTGGAGTGGTCGTCCAGGCGCCTTCCAGCCCGCTGGTGATGGTATCCGGTCCCTTTCCGCTGCCGAACGAATTTTTCCAGCCAAGACCTTGCTCTTCTATGTCTGCGGCAGCCGGTTCGCGCCCAACGTATTTAGCTGCGTCAGCCGCACCATGTGCTTTTCCGAAGGTGTGACCACCGGCAATGAGCGCGACCGTCTCCTCATCATTCATTGCCATGCGTCCGAAGGACTCGCGGATGTCGCGGGCTGCGGCAATCGGGTCAGGATTGGCGTTGGGACCTTGCGGATTCACATAGATGAGTCCCATCTGAACAGCGGCCAGCGGATTTTCCAGTTCTCGGTCACCGGTGTAGCGTTTGTCACCGAGCCACTCTGTTTCAGAACCCCAGTACACGTCTTCCTCTGGCTCCCACACATCTTCACGCCCGCCCGCGAAGCCAAATGTTTTAAAACCCATGGATTCAAGGGCACAGTTGCCGGCAAGTATCATCAGGTCAGCCCATGATATTTTCCTGCCATATTTTTTCTTGACGGGCCACAGCAGCAAACGCGCTTTGTCGAGGTTTTGATTGTCGGGCCAACTATCGAGGGGTGGAAAGCGCAGCGTGCCCGAGCCTGCGCCACCGCGGCCATCAAAGATGCGGTAGGTGCCTGCGCTGTGCCAGGCCATGCGTATGAAGAGCGGTCCGTAATGACCATAGTCAGCGGGCCACCACTCTTGTGATTTTGTCATTACTTTAAAGATGTCTTTCTTCACAGCTTTCAGGTCGAGCTTGCTGAACTCCTTCGCATAGTTGAACTTTTCGCCCATCGGGTTTGACAAGGGAGAGTTTTGACGAAGGATGTTGAGCTTTAGCAGGTTGGGCCACCAGTCGCGGTTGCGGGGTCCGCTGCCTGCACTTTGCTTTAGCGAACCGGCAATAAACGGACACTTGCCGTTTTGCTTCGCTGCCTCTATGGCTGCATGGGTGATTGTGTTGGTTTCCATAGTTAATGAATTATTTATTATTTAATGTGTTTTCATGTTCGGATAGTAAGATAGCACTTTTGGAGAAAAACAAATTCCATCGCTTCAAACAACTATTCTGCTTCGTAAAAATTATTTTGAACAAATCTAACTGCTTTGGAAAGACATCAAAGCGCAAGCCAAAGCTCATTCGGATGCAATCTAAAATCTCTCATTACTGAGCTCAGCAAACCAAAACCATAGCGGCAGGAAGGATGATAATAGCATCTGCAGATGTTTCTAATCATGTAGTTTTTTTCGGCAGAGCTTTTATTATCAGCCAGAATTTATTTCGCTGTTTCTGAGTTTGGCGTGTATTCCCTGCTTGAACGGAGGGTACGTTTCAACTTTTTTATTTTCTTATCACCCGCCATTC
>DATLYB010000066.1:0-5977 GCA_035575215.1 Chitinophagales bacterium | reverse complement strand
CACGGTGTTGCCGATGAGCGGAGTTTCTGCAGAAACAATCGTCACTTCTTTTCTTATTTCAAAAGGCGAAAGCGCACTGTATTTCCATCCGTCAATAAAAATTTCACCCTGCTGCGGCTCATACATTTTCTGCAAAAGCTTCAACAGGGTGGACTTTCCGGAGCCCTGCCTCCCTTTCACCAGCACGAGGCTGCCGGGCTGAATGGTGAAGGAAACATTTTTCAGTACGGCTCTTTCATTATAGCCGAATGTGACGTTATGAAATGAAATGCCGCCTTTGATTTCTGCGAGCGATTCCGAATCAACCCTCTTTTCCTGCGGCTGATTGAAAATCTGAGCCAGCTTTTCCAGCGAAATCTTTCCCTCCTGCCACACAAGGTTCACACGCAGCAGTCTTCGCGTAACGCCCTGCATGTACAGAAACAGCAGCACGAACACCAGCACATCACCATAAGATGCCTGCGCCCCGCTGTCATTCATTCTCACAATCATTGCAAGCATCAGCGCCAGCGCGCCAAAGAAAAATCCGGGAATCAGCGATTGAATAAAAGATGAAATACGGTAATACGCCACACCGGCTTTGTACAACTTCCGGCTTCTGCGGGCATAGAGTTCTTCTTCCACTGATTCGCGGTTGAAGCTCTTGATGGTGTAGAAAGCCGAGAGCCGGGAGGTGACGAAATCGAGCGTCTTTGAGCGCTGATTGCGTCTTGCCACGCTGGCAAGCCGCATTTTTTTGGTGAGAAAAAAAACGATAACTCCAGCAAAGCTGAAAACAATCAGCGCAATTAAGGTAAGCTGCGGATTGATGAGCCAAAGCCCCGTGAAAGCGCACAAGACGAAAAAAACATCACCCGTGAAAGACAGGATTCCTTTACTTAAATAGTTTTGAACCGTGCGCAAATCACCGCTGTAGCGCAGCAGATATTTTCCGACCGCTTTCTCCCTGTGAACCGGCAGCGTGTGGGAAAGCTGTGCGGCAAAAACGCGTTCGCGCAATCTTCTTGCAAACCGTTCGGCAGAAACGCCCGTGCCGTATTTTTCAAAAAAAGCAAAAATCACTTTCAGAATTATCAGCGTGCCGAAGAAAATAAAAAAGTCTCTTGTGCTGCCGATTTCAACAGGCATCCATTCCATCAATCTGCTTTTCACAGAATCCGCATCGTGCAAGGCGACTTCATAAAATTTCCCGATACTGACCGGAAGCAAAACATTCAACAGGTTGCTCAGCAGGGAAGCGCACAGCGTTCCGCCTATCAGCCACTTGTTCCGGCTGATGAAATCAAAAACGATTTTATTCGCTCGAGTCATTATCGGATACCACCGGCACTTTTGCCGCAAAGAGGTAGTTGTGTATGCCCGTCATCACTTCTTCGATTGTGAATACAGGCAATTTAACGTGCGTCTGCACTTCCTCTACCAGCAGCGGGCTCATGGTGAAACGTCCGCACAATGCCGCCACCTCGATGCCCCATTCGCGCAGCAATTGCACACCATGAAATGCGCTGAGGCTGTCACCGCAGCTGAACACCACCTTGTCAATGGTGCGCATAAAATCTTCGTCATTGAGCAGGAATTCGGTTTCGCGCTGCATCAGCCCGTCAGCTATTTCCATCACAATATAGTCAGGACGTTCAGGAGCGAGCCGGTCGAGCAGGGATTGATAGATGTCGAGTATTTCTTCCTTGGAGCACATATAGGTTGACGGATAACCCATGTCGCTGAAATCAAGCGCAAAATCGGCACCGCAGTCAAGCACAAATTCGCGGTCGCGTGTGTAGCAGGTGCCCGTTAATTTAATAAAAGCAACGCGAAGCCCCGCTTTCTTCAGTCCGCGGGCTACATAAGCCGCTGTAGTGGTTTTGCCGCTGTCCATTGTTGAGCCGGTGGAAAGAATCACTTTGCCGGGCGTTTCTCCGCGAAATTTCTTCCGCTCCTTCTTATAGAATTTGGTGTTGATGACGTTTCCATTGTCATCGCAGCAGTAGCCCACCAGCCTGACGGTGGTAGGCTCGATGTCTTTCAAATGCCAATGTTTGGATTTTACAATGCCAATCACTCCGCCTGCACCGAGGATGTGGTAGATTTCTTTCGGTCCATCGGGCACATAGCCCTCAAATTGCGCGGTTGCGTACCGGTCGGCAAAGGCAGCAACGAGGTGGTCGCCCGGAAAAATCGCGTGATTCTTGTTATCAATCATCTGGGAGGTTTCATGCCTGCCCAGTTCAATTATTTCGAACACAGCCAGGTCACCCGCTTTCATGCGGTAAGTGTTAACGATGTTCGTATTCAGCTTGTATGACTTGATGTCTCTGGAAATAACTGTTCTTTTGAGTTTCATGGCACAATACTTTTTCAAATTTCAGGCGTCATTGCGAACCTCCGGTACAAGAACAGGGGGCATGTATCGGGGAGGGATAATGTCTTGCTTTCACAAGTCTTATCCCTTCGCGCATAGCGAATCCGCAATGACGTTTGAAATTTGGTTCTTAAAAAATTCATTTAATAAAAACTGAAATATTTTTTCCAATAATTCGTTTTCCTTCTCACTTTTCAGTGTATTTATCTAATTTCAAGACGTTATTGCGAGCCCCGGTACGTGACAGGGGGCATGTATCGGGGCGAAGCAATGACTTGCTTTCGCAAAGCATGGCTCCTTCCGCCAAGACGGACCCGCAACAACGTTTTGAAATTTGTTTCTTCATGTTTGTCGTTCAATTCAGTTTCACAAGTTTTCCTTTTGAAATAATGTTGCCTCCGGAAGTGATGAAGTAGAAATAAATACCGTCAGCAACTCCGTTTACTGTTATCTGAATATCCTGCCCGGTGATAACTTTTGTAAAAACTGTTCTTCCCACCGCATCGTAGAGTTTGAAATCTGCAGTTGGCACACCCGTTACCGAACGAATATTCAGTGAATGTGAGAAGGGATTCGGATATACAACGGCAACCGGATATTCCTCTGCCTCATTCATGCCGACTGAAAGCCCGCTGTATTTCACCACCAGCATATCGCGCATTTGCCCGGTTTGCACCGTGCTGCCCGCCACGTAAAAATCACTTCCCTTTACGTAAATGAGGTTGGGCACATCGCTGCTGTCCGATGCTCCGTTATATTCATCCGACCATAATTCATCACCGTTTTGATTAAGCAGCATCGTAATGACGTTATAGTTCGGAGCATTCGCAATGCCCGCGTTGGTGTGTCCGGTGATGATAATTTGGTTGGTGCCGGCTACTGCAAGGTCATCTGCGGCATCATCAGCGTTTGCCGAGCCGTTATAGGTTTTGACCCATTGCTCATTGCCGGTGGCATCATACTTCACGGTGACGATATCTTCATTCGAAGCGGCTGACATACTCGTACCGGTTACATAGACATTCCCGGCATCATCCACATCCAGCGCTTCGGCTTCATCGTTGCTGTTTCCGGTTCCGTTATATTTTTTCACCCATTGCTGCGAACCGCTGCTGTTGTATTTCAGCGTGACATAATCATACAGCGAGTCGCTCACTTCCTCACTGATGCCGCAGAGATAAAGGTTTTCATTACCGTCAATCTTAAAATCATTAGGGGCATCGTCACCGTTGCCGCTGTCATAGGTTCTGAGCCATTGCTGTGCGCCCGCGTTGTCATACTTCAAAATCAGGAAATCGAAATCGCTGCCATTGAAGGTTCTTCCCGCTACATACACATTGCCCGATGATGCCACGCGCACGAAAGTGCCGCGGTCTTCATTGCTGCCGCTGCTGTTGTAGGTCTGGCTCCAAATAATGTTTCCGGCTGTGTCAAGCTTTGCTGTAAAGCAGTCATCATTGGCGGAAAAATCGGGGTCGGTGTCAATCCTGCCGGTGATGTAAAAGAAATCCCCAGTGCCATCCGCAACCATGTCATAGATTTTATCAGAGCCGTTTGCTGCTGTGGGATGATTGAATCTCCAAATAGTGTTGCAGTTCGCATCGGTTTTGTAATACGTGATATCATTCGACTCACCGGTGTTTTTTGTGAATCCGATTGTAACGGGATTTCCTGCAACATCCAGCGCAACAGACTGCGCATCATCCTGGCTGCCGGTGGAGGTGCCGTCAACGGTTTGCCGGCAAATGTAATTTCCTGCGGAAGAAAATTTCACCAGCGCCATGTTGCGGTTGGTGCGGTTATCGGTTATATAACCCGCTGCAAAAACATTTCCTGAATTATCTGCTGCCAGCGAGCGGATATTTTCATTGTTATCACCGATGCCGTTGAATGTCTGCTGCCATAGCTGCGTTCCCGATAAGTTATATGCGATTGCCACTGCATCCCGTCTTGAATCTGCGTCTTCAGACAAGCCCGCCATCACGCATCCATTATTCAGCACAACAACAGCATTGCCAATGTCATCATGCCCACCGCTGCCGGAGAAAACTTGCGCCCAGCTTAGCGAACCGCTGCTGGTATAGGTAATGGTAACGATGTCATTGATTATCGGTAAACCCGCATTGGCATCGCTTTGCCCCGTGACATACACGTTGCCAAAGCCATCTACGGAAATGGAATGGGGAACATCGTCATCGGAAGCGATGCCGTCATAACGCGCCTGCCACAATTGGTTTCCGTTGGGGTCATACTTCACGGTTTGGTAATCAAGTGATGACGCAGGCGTGGCATCTGCATCGCTTTCGCCCGTAACGTACACGTTGCCGGAAGTGTCAACCGTAATATCCGCAGCGCGGTCATCATCCACGAAATCATAAACCCGCTGCCATTGCAGGGTTCCAGCGCTGTTGTATTTCAATGTCCAGAAATCGTCATTGTTGCCGTTGCTGCTTCTGCCGGTGATGTAGATGTTATCGTTGTCATCAATGGTCATGGCGGTGGCGCGGTCGCGCCCCAGGCGGTCGTCATTTTTTAGCCATTGCTGAACGCCTGACGAGTTGTATTTGATGGTGACATAGTCATCATTGCTGCCGTTAAAACTTCTGCCGGTGACATACGCATTGCCGGAGCCGTCAGCAACTATTTTTTCTGCATTATCAGTGCCATTGCCTAATCCGTTGTAGCGTTGCACCCATTGCTGCACTCCGCTGGACGAATATTTCACGGTAGCGTAATCATCATTCTCAGCATAGGTGGGGTTACCATCGCTTTGACCGGTGACATAGACGTTGCCGCTGGCATCCACGAAAAGCGAGTTAGCCTGGTCATAGCCATTGGCGGTAACATAATTATAATAGCGCATCCAAAGGGTGTCACCATTCGAGTTGAGCTTAATTGTCAGATAATCGGTGCCGGTATTGTTGCCTTTGGCAAATCCGGTGACATAGACATTGCCGCTGCCGTCAACGGTAATATCGGTTACTTCATCAGGTCCTTCTCCTGTGCCCTTAAACTGCCGGTTCCATTGAATTACACCGGCAGAGTTGAGCTTAACCACAAGATAATCCCTGTCCACATCGGGATTGACGGTGGAGCCGCCAATGTAAATATTTCCCGAAGTGTCAGCGGCAACACAGGTGTAGCGGTCGTTGTAATCGCCAGCGCCATTATAAGTTGCCGCCCACTGCCGGGTGATTTGACTGTGCACGTGCTGCTGAATAAACAGGAAAGCAAGCGCGCACAATAGATTTTTCATAAAAAAAACTCCAAAAAATTTTAAGTAATTAAAAGATACTTACCAGCAATGCAGAACTGCACCGCAGATGCGATGCAACAGATTCAAAAAAAGAAAAGGGAACTAAAAAGCAGGGGGTTTGACGAGGTCGAAAATCAACTGAGGAATGCTGTAAGCATCAAGATGAATAAACATGATTTTTTCAACAGGCAGGAAAACCGCAGCGCCTTCATAAAGTTTTTCGCAAATTAAAACAGGCGCTGCCTGAGTAACCCGCTTTTTAAACGGAACGGAACGATGGCGCTTCTTCAGCCATTTGGTGTGCTCGCCATCCAGAAAATGTACGTAGATGAATCGGGCGAAAGTGTAATCCGGGTCTCTCT
>DATLYB010000065.1:0-2048 GCA_035575215.1 Chitinophagales bacterium | reverse complement strand
GCCTGCCGGTGCGCGCATAGGCATTTTCAACACACAGGGCGTGGTGATGATGGGAGTGTATGTGCTGGGAATCACATCTGCGCTCACTGCTGCCCTGGTGATGAAGCGCGTGATTAAAACCAGCGAGCAAAGTTACCTGGTGATGGAACTGCCTTCGTACAAGACGCCTCACTGGAAAAACATTGTGCTGACAGTGTGGGAAAAAGTGAAAATTTTTGTGACCCAGGCGGGGAAAGTAATTATGGTGATTTCGATTATCCTGTGGTTCCTGTCATCGTATGGACCGAAAAAGAAGATGGAGGCGGCAGCGCAGGGGGTGGCTGAATATTATCATCTGCCGAAAGAACAAGTTGAAAAACAAATTGCCGCGCGGAAGATGGAAGCGTCATTTGCCGGGCACCTGGGAAAACTCATCGAACCTGTCATCGCCCCGCTCGGATTCGACTGGAAAATAGGCATCGCGATTATCACCTCCTTTGCCGCGCGCGAAGTGTTTGTTGGAACGGTGGCAACGCTTTACAGCGTGGGCGGCAGCAGCGCTAATGAAACCATCTTGCAAAAACTGCAGGCAGAAGTCAACCCTAAAACGGGGTTGTTGTCATTCCGGCCAGCGGTGGCATTTTCTCTCCTCATTTTTTATGTTTTTGCCATGCAATGCATGAGCACCATGGCTGTGGTGAAGCGTGAAACCAAAAGCTGGAAATGGCCCCTGCTGCAGTTTCTCTACATGACGGGGCTGGCATACACGGGCAGCTTTTTGGTATATCAGGTAATGAGTTAATGAATCTGAAATCGGGGCTCTAACCTCAACTTATCGAAATTTCAGTAATAAAGGGTTTGAACGAACAGAGTACGGTCACTTTTTCCTTTTGAAGTCACCGCGTTTCCACGCCTCAATGAAATTTGCCCAGGCAATCGGATTGAAGATATTTTGCGGAGGCACCTGTCCGGTATAATAAAATCGCTGTGCTTGCTGCCGGAAATAATAATCGGTCGTTTCTTTGGCATCCATCTCCATGATGTCGCCAATCTCCTTCAGCTTCTCGCGCTCCATGTTTTTGCGCGCGCGTTCCAAATCATCATCCGGAATATTCAGCGCAAGAAAGGCTTGCTTGAACTCCTCTTTGGAGGGCCACGGATAAATCAGAACGGTGGGAAGATGAACGGTATCCTGCGTAAGGAGCTGAACGATGGAGTATTTGCTTTTGGTAAGCGTATCGGGTATGGTGATTTCCTCCGGACGAAATCCGATGGAGGAGAATTGAATCTTATCACCCGCCATCGCCACCAGTGAAAAAAATCCCTGATAATTCGCTACCGTTCCCCTGCCCTGTCCTTTGATAATCACCGCGGCATAGGGTATGCCCATCAGGCTGTCACTTGACAGCACCAGGCCTGAAAACTGAACCAGCTTTCCGCTGTTCTGACCAAATGTTAATCCACCGAGCAGAGGAACAAGGATTATTGCTGCAATTATCTTTTTCAAAATGACTGATTTTTACAAAGATAGGACTCCATCTCCGATGGATAAAAAACAGGGGGCGCATCCCTCTGCGCCTTAACACCTATGCAATGGCAATGGCGGGGAAATCGGTCGGCAGAATTTTTTACGATTCAGTTGCTTGGTAATAACATTGAATGTTTATACTTTTAATCCGCCACTTTCTTTGCATCTGGACCGTTGGGCGCAATCCACCCTATACCACAGTTTTGACTCCCTGTGCTAACGGAACGAAAAGAGGACTATCCGGGATAAGTGATTTAATGGGGTTAAATAGGCATTGATAATCAATGTATTGTAAATCGTTAGTCAGAATGCTGAAAAAACTTCGTACCTTGTGATAACCGATTTACATGAATACAAACTTTTACAACTACACTAATGACGAAACCACATTAAATCATGGTGTCGGCTTCCCTATAATTCGACCATTTAAAAATAGAGTTGGCGCAGTCCCGATTCCGAATCGGGACAAGCGTAATTTTTCTAACTCTAAAAAATGGTCAGATGAAAAAATCACGGTTTACTGAGAGCCAGATTGTTGCTG
>DATLYB010000064.1:0-3150 GCA_035575215.1 Chitinophagales bacterium | reverse complement strand
CCATGGGTCCCGGCTTGGGCAATCTTACCTATTCCGGCAGCGAGTTGTTTAAGCCTGTCAGCGCGCTATCCGCTTTAAATGGGGCTCCGCTGGGGCACGGGCATGCCATGATGTTCAAGGGCTACCTGGCGCTGATTCTCGCCAATGATTCGGGCAAAAAAGGAGGTGGTTTTGGATTTTACGACATGTCAGACCCGCGCAACCCGCAGGCAGTTCTCTACAAGGTTGACCAGTCAACAGAAAAAATCCGCGAAGGACATGGCTATGGTTTTTTCAGGGTGAACGGACGCGATTACTGTGCGTTGCAAACTATCGAGGGCATTCAGATTTGGGACTGGACTGACATTACCAATCCCTACATGGCTTCCAATCTCATGCTTCCCGGAGTGCTGGAGAGCGACTATGCTTCAGGCTCATGGTGGGTTGCAGTCCAAGCCCCTTATTTGTTCGTTGCCGGTTCAAGCAATGGGTTTTATGTGGTTGACGCATCCGTTCCTGCAGCGCCTGCACTAATCAAGCAGGTGCCCATTTCGCAAACAGGCAACTTCCGTGTAGGACCCATTTTCGCCATCGGCAACCTGCTGGTGATTACTTCCATGGATGCCCTTGGCATCGCCACGCTTAATATCAGCGACCCTGCCAACCCGGTGCTGCTCGATACCGACCTGAATCTTAATACATTTATGTACAGCGCGATGGTGAACGGCAACTACCTCATCAGCGCAAGCAAAGACAACCGTGTTCACCTGTGGGATATTTCCACCGGCAATCTGAATTATGTCGGAGGCTCGCCCGTAATGAGCGGAGGCGGTGGCTATGTTAATTACCAGGACGGCTTCGTTCACGCGGGCATGTCAGATGATTATTACAAGCTTGATATGCGCAATCCCAATACTATCACCATTGTAGGAAGCGCTACCTCCCCCCTTCCCAACACCGACCATGATTTTGCCTCCGTGCTTGGAAATCTTGTAATGGTTGGAAACGACCATGGCACCGGCAGCGCTATTGTAGTGCATGACATCCATCCAGATACAATACCGCCTTCGGTGACGCGCGTGATTCCTGCATCCGATGCCGTCAATCAGGCGCTTACTACCCGAATCGGAATCACCATGAGCGATGGGATTGAATATGCTTCCATTGACGAAGAATCGTTCATCGTGCGCCCGTTTGGCGGACAGCCGCTTGAAGGCACCTACAGCTACCAGTTCGGCATTTTGAATTTCACTCCCAAAAATCCGCTTGACCCGAATAAAGTGTATGAGGTGGTGCTGCCTGCGGGCGGCATCAGGGATTATGCCGGCAACGCCATCGCAGATGAATTCGTCAGCAAATTTTCTACCGGCAGCACCCTCACTCCCATCGGATGCAGCCTCCGTGAAGCTCCTTTCGTAGAACTGGGGCTGGCTTCTTTTTTCGAAGTAACACCCTTCAATAACGACAGCAGCGCCACCACTTACACGTGGGATTTCGGGGATGGCACCACTTCCGGACCTTCACCAATTCCTTTCGCCAATCACATCTATCAAAACGTTGGACGCTATACCGTGCTGGTAACCATCCATGATGGCGTGTCCCAAAGTACTTGCAACATTTCACACACCGTTCATGAAAAAATAAGCGCCAACGGACCTTCACAGGCAACCACTATCCTGTTGGATGCAACGGGAGATTATTTGTGGAACGTGAATCCTGATAACAACACACTCACAAAGACGAAGGTGAACCCTTTTGAATATTTCAAAGAAGCCACAACCGGCAAAACTCCGGTGTCACTTGCGCAGGACGGCTCAGGAAACATCTGGGTGCTGAACAAGGGTGATGCTACTTTGCAGATTTTCGACAGTAACGGAAATCTTAGCCAGACTATTTCCTTGCCGCGCGGCTCGCTGCCGTTCGCACTGGCAATCAGCCCTGACAAGCAAAAAGCTTTCATCAGCCTTCATGCTACAGGACAGGTGCTGAAAATGGACGTGGCAGGTCGCTCCGTGGAAGCATTAAAGCAGGTCGCATCGTTCGTGAAAGGCATTGCCGTATCCCGCGACAACCGGCAACTGTTCGTTACCCGCTTCATCACCGAAGCCGACAGCGGGGAGGTGTATATGCTTGATGCGGCAAGTCTGGATGTGCTGAAAATTATTAAGCTCGCTCCCGACCAAAGCACCGATTCGGAATTTGGAGGGAAAGGAATTCCCAATTATCTGAATTCCATCACGCTTTCGCCCGATAGCAGGATTGCCGTGGTGCCTGCGAAGAAAGACAACATCTTCCGCGGATTGCAGCGAGATGGCAACGCGCTGAATTTTGAAAACACCGTTCGCCCGATGCTGGGCTTGATTAATCTCGTATCTCGCGAAGAAGACTACAATGCGCGTATTGACATCAACAATGGCGATGTTCCCGCATTCACGATTTTCTCACGTTTCGGCAACCTGATTTTCGCATCTCTGCAGGGGAATGACAGGGTGGATGTGTTCGATGCATACCGCGGCTCGTTCCTCAACTCGATTGAAGATGTCGGCTCAGCTCCGCAAGGACTGACTCTGAGCCGCACAGGCGATACGCTGTTTGTGCACAATTTTCTATCACGCACCGTCAGCGCCTATAATATGCATGACATTGTGAACCAGATTTCCGCGCAAATCACGAAGGTGGGTGAAGTTTCGGTCGTAAGAAATGAGACGATGGATGCCTTAGTGCTGAAAGGCAAAAAAATTTTCTACAATGCTAAGGACGAGCGAATGAACAAAGACAGCTACATGAGCTGCGCTACCTGCCACCTCGATGGCGATAATGACGGACGTGTGTGGGACCTGACGCAATTGGGCGAAGGCATTCGCAACACCATTCCGCTGAACGGGCGTGCCGGTGCTGCCAAAGGCGCAGTGCACTGGACGGGAAATTTTGATGAGATTCAGGATTTCGAAGGACAGATACGCGCGCTGGCAGGCGGCAAAGGATTTATGCACGATGCCGATTTTTATCTTGGCTCGCACAGCCAGCCGCTTGGCGACAAAAAAACCGGGTTGTCGGATGAACTGGATGCGCTGGCAGCCTACATCAGCTCCCTGAATAAATTCGGTGACAGTCCTTACCGTGATGCCGATGGCTCACTCACAGAAGCAGGCAAGCGCGGAAAGATTGTCT
>DATLYB010000063.1:0-7047 GCA_035575215.1 Chitinophagales bacterium | reverse complement strand
CAGGGATGCGGTAATACAGCTCATTTCCCTCGGTGTTGATGCCTGCGCCAAGATTCACCGGCTCGCTCCAGTGAGTCCACGTTGAATCCTGCCGCTTGCTCATAAACATATCATAGTTGCCGAATCCCGGACGCCCATTAGTGGCAAAATAGAGCGTCTTGCCGTCAGAGGCGAGGAACGGGGTGGCTTCATCACCGGCTGAATTGATGAAGGGTCCGAGGTTCAGGGGTTTGGTCCAGTTCACATCATCCTTGCGGAGGCTGACGTAAATATCGCGTGCACCGATGGCGTCATCCATTTGGATGGTCATCAGCAGCGCCTTGCCATCGCTGGTCATGCTGAGTTCAATATGCGGGTCTTTATTTTTGAAATCTTCGATTTTCAGATTCTTAGGAAAGCTCCATCCCTTTTTCCCAAGCCTCGAAATGGAGGCGCCTCCTTCCGAGGAGCCGTTTCTGAAGTATTTGTTTCCCAGCAGCAGCATATTCCCGTCAGGTGTTACCGAAAACACGAAATTGTGCTGGTTATTATTCAGCGGATAACCTATGTTGACGGCAGGCGTCCACTTGCCGTTTGTATCGAGCTTCGAGAACCAGATGTCGTCATTGGCTTCGTGGTTGGCATCAATATTTTCCGGATGATTTTTTCTCACGAAATAGATGCTCTTGCCGTCAGGGGCAATCACGGGCAGCGCTTCTGAATATTCGGAATTGATGTTGCTGCCTAAATTTTCAGGCTGGGAATCGAAAACCAAATTGGGCACGATATTGATTACCGCCTGAACGGAATCAACATTCTGGGCGGATAATGTAAAACCGCCATAAAATAAAAGCACAACAACCTGAACTGCGAAACATACCGCGGATAAACAGCGGGAAGAATGTGTCATTCGAAAATTATGAGGCATAGTTAGAAATTTTAGCTGAGATTTCATGCGGGACGAAATAGAAATCATCTGTTTTTTTGTCGTGCTTTGCCAATTATTTTTCAAGCATGAAATTAGAATCCCTCTGCAAAAAAGCTGGCGAAATCGTTTTAGAAACGGGTAAATTCATCCGCCAGCAGTCACAGCGAATTCATGAAATCACCATCGAAGAGAAAGACGCGAATAATCTCGTCAGCATTGTTGACCGCCAGGCGGAGGCCCAATTAGTAGATACTTTGGGAAAGCTGCTGCCCGGTGCCGGCTTTCTTACGGAAGAAGACACTCCGAATGTGGAAGGCAAACCATGGGAATGGATTATTGACCCGCTCGATGGCACCACCAATTTTCTTTACGGAGTGCCGTGCTTTTCCGTCAGCGTGGGATTGAGGCGTGAAGAACAGTTAGTGGCAGGCGTCATTTATGAAATCAATCAGGATGAATTGTTTTTTGCGTGGGAAAAAGGAAAGGCTTTTCTAAACAATAAAATCATCCATGTTTCGAAAAGGAAAATTTTACGGGAATCTCTGCTTGCTACCGGCTTTCCCTTTCGGGACTTCGCCCATCTGGACAAATACCTGAACACATTCGGTTACCTCATGCGCCACACGCGCGGCATCCGCAGGCTGGGTTCAGCGGCTGTTGACATGGCTTATGTGGCTTGCGGACGCTATGACGGATTTTTTGAATACAGCCTCAATCCATGGGATGTGGCCGCGGGAGCCGTCATCGTGAAAGAGGCAGGCGGGATGGTATGTGATTTCTCAGGCGGAAATGATTACCTCTTTGGCAGGAAGATTATTGCTGCCAATCCTGATATAATGAAGGCATTGCTGGAAGTGCTTCAAGAGGAATTCAGGTAAAATAAAAAAGCGCTCCGCACATTCCGGAGCGCTTTTTTATTAAAGCAAATCTGATTTTAGTAAACAATCACACCTGCACGTGCCGAAACCTTCGGGTCTGCACTGGTGCCGGTTTCAACAGGCTGACCGTCTTTCAGGATGGTCACCTTCACCCCGTTGCCGCTTTCGCTGGTAGCCGCCACATAAGCAAAATGTCCCTGGTCGGCTGTGAACTTGTAGTTCCATCCACTGTTCACATTCACAATTTCCTGGGATTCGCCCTTGTCGTTACGGAAGTAAACATCACAAGTGGCGCATTCTACCTTGTACTCTACCTCGAACGAGGATTTTTTAGGCTCTGCGAATTTGAATCCCACAAAACCTGTTGCACCAATAATCAAAACTCCCAAAATCAACACACTCTGCTTCTTCATAGAACACCTCTCTTTTTTAATAGTTAATCAATCGTCCTCGCTGGTGTTGTACGGAAGAAGGCAACTGAAGGTTACGTCAAATACTTTGGCGTGTCTTCAGGTCTTAGCGGCAGGTTCTCTCTTCTCATCTGCCCAGTTTACCAGCAGGGCGATATTGATAAAGAAGAATCCTCCGATTTTAATTTCCTCCACCAGGTCGCTCAGCGTTAACTGCACGTAAATAATTACGAGCGAGCATAGAACTGCGGCAATCAAATTTTTGTCGTCACGGTTGTGTGTCCGGTGATATGATTTTACTCCGAAATAAAAAATTCCGCAAGTAAGAAGAAGAAAGAGAGCCAGTCCGACCCATCCCTGTTCCACTGCGGTCATCAGAAAATAATTATGCACGCCTGATTTTTCCGGGTTGTCGCTCACATAGGTGGTAAACTCCGTGACGGTATAAGGCTGGTAGAAATAGTAGAAACTTCCCGGACCGAAACCCGTGAGGGGGTGCTCGTCACTCATCCGTACGGCAGCTACCCAGCGGTAGAACCGCTCGGCAGTGGAGAGGTCTTGATTTCGGATGGTGGCTTTCATGTGGTCAATAATGTTACCGTGATAAATCGCTTTGCCGAATTCAGGCGCAAAATCGAGGTATTTATTTTCGTGGGTGAGGTAATAGCCCAGCCAGACAAACAGCGCCAAAGCCGGAATAAACATGAATTTCAGCAGGCGGAATTTCAATCCGTAATAGAAAGCCACCGCAGCAAAAATTGCTATCCATGCCCCCCGCGCAAACGCGAAATAGATGGCGACTAAAAAGAGCAGCTTGCAGAAATTCAGAAAATGTCTGGGCAGAGTAGCGGGTTGATACCAGGTTGCCGCCAGCCAGATAAACGGCATCAGCAGGGATATGAAGGCTGCATAATTCACATGGTTGCGGTAGAAGACTGACGAAGCGGCATTTATTTCTTCAAATGAAAAACCCGACTCCGAATGATTCAGCAATACGGCAATGATAGTGACCACCGAAGGAATCAGCACACACCAAAAAAGAATTTTGAAATCGCGAAGCTTTCTCACAAACAATCCCGTTAAAAAAATGAAGGTGGTTACGTACCAGATTTTTGCAAGAAAAAATTTCGTGGAAATCAAAACCTTATAAGAAAAGAACACGGTCACCAGCAGCCAAAACAGGTGAAGGAAGAGTATCGTCATCAAGGGGTGACGAAGAAATGCTGGGTCATACGCTCTCTTATCCAGCAGGTGAAACATAAAAACCACGAGCAGGATAATCAGCACCGGTTCAGCCGGAATATCGAGGGCGAAGCTTCCGAGTCCGAACTCCTTGGTAAACGGAATCAGGGTAATCAGCAGAAAATAAATTTTTCTGAAATCAAAAAGCACCAACCAGACAAACAGCCATGCGAAAGGAATCAGAAACGGAAGGGTTTCGTCAATTGCGATTCCGAAAAAAATGCTTGCAATTGAAATCAGAGCGAAAGCATAAAATGAAATGCCGCTTGCTTTTTCCGAGAGTGAAAACCTCATGTTTGTCGTTTTGCCGTTTGCCGTTCGTGGTTTCAAACTCCTAACACCAACATCCAGCGACACCCGCTTGGTTTACTCAGCCCAATTTTATTCGCGAATAACCTTAAGCCGTTAACAATTACCTGCTCATCATATGAAGCACGGTTGCTCCCGAAACAAGCGCAAACAGCGTTACCAAGAAAGCTCCCATGATAATGAACCAGCGGCTGGAAGTTTCTTTTTCGGCAGGATAGGCTTTCTCCATCACGTGCACGGTTGTGAAGTCCTGGGCGGTAATCAGCTTGTATTGATCAAGGATGTTTGAATATTTGGCGAGCTGTTCAGCGGCAAGCACCTGCTTGATTTCCATGATTTTCTTTTGTTCCGGAGTCGCCTGTGCAATTTGAGCCGTGAGCTCATCCAGTTCTTTTTGTTTCTGACGCGTGTGGCTTTCGATAATATTCATCATGTTTTTTCTTCCCTCCAGGAGCATATTACGGTTGATGCGGTCACTGTATGCAACGGCTTCATTCGCCATCTCGGCAGCCAGTTCCCTGTCTTTATCCATCATCCAAATTTCAGCGCCCCCAAATTCATTTTTGAATGCCCGGTAGTTTTTCTTTAATTCGTCAATGGCTGCCGTGAACGGATATTTTACTTTCTCTTTTTTGATTTTGTAATGTTCAATGAGATTGTACTTCTCCACAAGATGCGCCAGCACCTGCCCTGATTGCGCGATGGATACAAAGCGGTCCACATCATGCTTGTCGCCAAACATCTCCAGCTCCACATCTACTGCTGAGGAGGATTCGAAAAGATAGGGGCGGTCGGTCATCGAAAGATTGGCGGGAAAAATCACCGTATGCGATTCATACTTGAGCGGAAGAATGTGCAGCCGCGGATGCGTTACCACGTAAGCGCCAACAAAAACGAGCGCACTGATAATCGCAATGGGCTTGAACCATTTCTGAGCCGCTTCGATGACGGCAATCAGGTTGAACTGCTTGTCCATCGGATATTTTTAAAGGTTTGCAAATGTAGAAAATAAATAGGGGGAATTACTGCTGAAGTTTGGGTACTCCGTCAGACCGGAGGGCGGGAGGAGGCTGCCAATTCCTCCCGCACTTGCAACAGGTTCCTCACCTTCGAAACATCTACTATCTTCATCAGCAATGCACACACGGCTGAGAGCAAAGAACCTACAATTAGATTCAGTATCCAGCTTTCGGAAATTTGTTTTGTTCCCAGAAAAATCAAAAATATTCCCGCGCAAAAAAACAAAAACCACAATGCCTGTTTGACATTCACCTCAAAGGGAATAATCCTCATTGTAGCATAAATGTGTGCCAGTGCAACAAATGATTGAGTTATAAGGGTAGCCATTGCAGCTCCCATCGCTTCGTAACGCGGAATGAATATGAAATTCAGGGCTATATTGAGTCCCATCCCGCCCAGGGCAATGATGTTCAGGGCTTTCATGCTGCCGTTGGCTGTCAGCAGCGTGCCGTAAATATACACGGTGCTGAACCCGATGAATGAAGGCATCAGTATGCCGAGAATATCCGCCCATCGTGCATCCTGATGATGGTAGAGCAAATGAATGATTTCATTCCTGTAAAAAAAACATGTGATAGAAGCAAAAACGGCAATAAGCATAATGCCTTTGAAACTTGAAGATGCCAGTTCATGCACGTTTTTCCCTTCGCTGATTATCCGTGCAAACAGGGGAAGCAAAAGTGTGGCGAATAAAAAGCCCGTCATGTTATTGGCTGCATCCAGCAGGCGCCAGGAGGCAGCATAAATCCCTGCCTGCTGGTTTCCGTCAGGCAGCAGGGATTTCAGCATCACTCCATCCACATGGAAATAGATGGACATCATCAATCCGAGCATTGCGTACGGGAAAGTTTTCCTGCCAATTTCCATCATGCCGGATGTGCTCCAGCGCAATGGTGGCAGCACATGGATTTTTCCAACGATAATCAGCGCCATGATGATGGTAAACAGCAAGGACGCGCTCTGCGCATAGATAAACCACTCAATACGGAATGTATCGCGCATAGTGAGCAGAAGCCATCCGCAAATCAAAATCATCAGCAGCTTATCCGTTACCGAAAGCAGGCTGTCGGTTTTGAAAAACTGCATCCCCGAAATGTTGGTGCGGAGGTAGAGAAGAAATGACAACAGAATCTGATTGCCTGCGAGCATGGCTAAAAGAGGGTAATTGCCCGCCTGCAGAAACACGGCACAAAACAGGGTGATGCCGATATACACCAGCGAGAGCAGCAGCTTCAGAAAAAAAATATCGGAGAGATGCCGCCTCATAAAATATGCATCTTGCGCCACGGAACGGTTGTTGAAGTTGCCGATGCCGAAATCGAGCAACGCTTGAAAGAGCAGCGAAATTTTCAGCAGCGAAAAATAGCTGCCGTAGCTCTCCGCCTGCACCGCATTCTGCACGGCAACGTCAATTCCGAAAATCCAAAACGGCTTGACGAGCAAATTGACTACGAGAAGAAAAGCGAGATTGACGTAGAAGGATTTTTTCATGCCCGTGACTTTGAGCTTTGCGTTGAAGATATATAAATACAACGTACGTAAAGAGGCGCAAAAACTATTTGAAATTGCTGATGCTCCCCGTCTGAATCGCTTTGCTGCCGTTTGCTCCGCATGCCTTCACCAGATGAATCAGTCCACCGAAACGCGAGTCTTTGGTGAAGCCTTTCACAAAGCGAGCATAAATCTGCTGACCAATCACCCCAATTTTGAAGCAGGCATAGACGTAGTAAAAAAGAAAATTGGAAACATCCCTGCCGCTTTTTTCTGCGTAACGCCTCACGACTTCTTCACGCGTCAGGTTTCCGGGTAGCGATGTGAGGCTGAATTCGCGCAAGAACGGATGGTCAGCCGGTTCAGCCCAATAGCCGAGCGTGGTGGCAATATCCATCAGCGGGTCGCCTGCGGTCGCCATTTCCCAATCAAGCACGGCAATAATATCGCTGAGATTGACAGGATTCAAAACGAGGTTATCATACTTG
The DNA here is from genome assembly GCA_035575215.1 of Chitinophagales bacterium. Taxonomy (GTDB): domain Bacteria; phylum Bacteroidota; class Bacteroidia; order Chitinophagales; family CAIOSU01; genus DATLYB01. The sequence continues at coordinate 302 of DATLYB010000063.1, read as the reverse complement.
TAATCATTGTGAATGAAAGCGGGCGCAATGTCTTTGGGCATGTTTGCCTGCATCCACTTTGCAATCTCATCCATGCTTTCAATTTTATCTGTTTCCGCATTGTAGTACCGTTTTATCCAGCCTTCCACCTGCCGATGTACATAGCCTTCCGGCTTACCAAGCTGGGCCAGCCCGCTTGATTCAATGTTAATGGCATGAAGCGCGACAAGGTTGTCAACCGCAGCTTCGGAAAGCTTTCGCATCAGTTCCGGTGCAAGGGAAATTCCTTCAGGCGGCTTGTTCCGCAGAATCACTCCGTTCAC
>DATLYB010000062.1:0-4591 GCA_035575215.1 Chitinophagales bacterium | reverse complement strand
TAACCCGGTAGAAGCCGGCTTCAAGTCCGGTCAGGCATGAGTTTCCGCCACCTCCCAACGACCAGTTGAATCCAAACGGGGGAAAGTCTCCGGTCACGCTGATGCAAACGCTGCCATCCGTGCCGCCCTTGCATGAAACATCGGTGACTGCGGAAGTGATAACCATCCCGTTCGGCTCGTTGACAAAGAAAGAATAGGTGTTGGAGCAATTGTTCCCATCAATAATCGTGAGCGAATAGGTTCCAACTGCCAGGCCGGTGATGCAAGCGGTGGTGTCACCGGTTGACCACCAATATTGAAACGGTGCAGTGCCAGTGATAGGAGGATTGGAAACACAGATAGAGCCGTCATTGCCGCTGTTGCATGAAACATTGAGGATGACAGTTTGTGTGGTGTCGAGCAGCGGGATGGGCGTCATCAAAGCAAAAGGAGTGAAATTGAAGTTGGTAAGGTTACTTGCTGTTAGCGTTTTGAAGACCGTATCCAATCCTTCGCTTGCCAGCCCCTCCATCTCCCATCGGGGCACAGTTTGCCAGTGCGCGATTTGCGTCCAATTGCCGTCTGCTGCCGAATCAAAAAACATCGTCACATTCACAGGCTGCAAGCCTTGCGTGCGCTCAATCTGGTGGTAGTACAAAGGGTTGATATCGCATATTTCGTCACTGCGGATGCTGCGGTTAAACCCTTCCACCGTTGCATCAGCATTTGCAAAACGCGCTGCCATGGATACCGTACCCGAATCCGTTGCCATCATCAGGGGGCGGTATCGGAATGTCCCCACCGTGGAGCCAAGCGGAAAAAGATAGCCGAGCGAATCATCCAACAGACGTTCCAGCTTGCCTCCATTCTGGCTGCTGACAAACCCGGTGGTTCTCGAAATGGCATTCACATCCGCTGTGGAGATGGAAAGTTTTTTTGCTCCGGTGGAAAACTCGCGGTCATTAAGAGCAAGGTGGTTGGAAACCACAGCATCCACTGTGCTCAGCGATTTCAAGCCGGTGCCTGCAAGCGTGAGGTTGTGAAAGGTGGTGATACTTGTTCCTCCAATGGTTTGATTTGAATCGTAGAGCAGCACCGTGCTTTGCCCCGCTATAAACGTGGCGTTGTTGAACCAGTTGCCTTTGACGGCAAAGGTATCCATGCCGATTCCCTCGGTGGTGTCATTGTTAGTGAAATTCCCCTCAATGATGATTGTGCTTTCATTGCCAAAATATCCGGAGTTGCGGGCAGAGGATTTAATGATAATAACCGCATCTTCCTTCACTATAACAACCGCCCCTTTGTTGTCAAATGAGATAGCTTGTGCCGTTATACGAAGCGGCAAGAGCAACAGCAGGCAGGCACACACCATCTGCGAGGAACAAGAATAGGAAAAATTACGCAGGCGCTCGTGTGCCATTAAAACAAATTATATTGAAACCAATTCCGCTGGAACACTTTGCAGCTTTGTGAAGCCGCTTGTTGTGCAGGGTTGGCTAAGTTAGAAAAAGGCACATTGTTTTTCAATCCGCTTTTCAACGCTAAGATGGCAGGATGACTGGTTTGCTAAAACATTGAAGCGGGAGCGCTCCATTCCGCCATTCCCCCCTCTCACAAGAATTATTTCTGCGAAGTTTGTGTCATAACACAAGCAAGTTCGAATGGCGATTCCCGCGGTTACTGTTCTGATGCCGGTTTATAACGCTGAAAAATTTCTGGCAGAAGCGATAGAAAGCGTGCTGAACCAAACCTTCCTAGATTTTGAGCTGCTGATTATCAATGACGGCTCTACTGACGGAAGCCGGAAAATCATCCAATCATACCATGACGGAAGAATCCGGCTGGTTGACAATGCAGCCAACATGCGGCTTATCGCCACCTTGAACAAGGGAATCGAGCTTGCGCAAGGCAGCTACATCGCCCGCATGGATGCAGATGATGTGTGCCTTCCTCAGCGGCTGGAAAAGCAGGTGGCTTTCATGAACGCGCATCCCGAAGTGGGGCTGTGCGGATGCTACCTGCGAACATTGGGACATGCGCAGGAATATGACATCCGCTTCGAAACCGAACATGACGCCATCACATTCAAGCTGTTTTTCGACACCCACTTCCCGCATCCGGCAGCGATGCTTCGCAGGTCGGTTTTGCTCCAGTATCAGCTCCGGTTTGATAAAGATTACATCCATGCTGAAGATTTCGAGATGTGGAACCGCATGGCGGACGTCTGCAGGCTGGCAATCATCCCCGAAGTGCTTATGCTGAAACGCATGCACGGGCAGCAGATTTCATCGGTGCATGCCGCCACGCAAGACAAAATTTCACGCAGGATTCGCATGGAGCTGATGCAAAAGATGGGCTTGTGCCCCGGCAGCGGTGAAATGGACGTCTATGAAGATTTCCTGAAAGGCAAAATGCCCGTTGAACGGCATGATTTGGAATTGCTGCTCGATTTGTTTGAGAAGCTGGTGGTCGCTAACAATTCAGCCGGACGCTACAAGCCGGAGCTGTTCAACAGATTTTTCGCGGAGAAATACTGGCAGCTTTGCACCACATCCACACATTTGGGACTATGGGTTTTCAGGAAATACCGGAATTCAGTTTTTCATAAAAACAAAATGGTGGCTAAAGAAAAGCAGGGGAGGTTTTTTGCAAAATCGCTGCTGCGGTATTCTTATAAAAACTAAGCCGGCAAATCGGATTCCCTTGTCTATTTTTGGTTTCTTTCTGCAATGTCAGTTGTAATCATTACCGGTTCGGGCGGGCTCATCGGCAGCGAGGCAGCCAAATTTTACCATGAGAAAGGCTTTGATGTAATCGGTATTGACAACGATATGCGCGCTTACTTCTTTGGCGATTCAGCCAGCGTCAACTGGAATATCGAGAACCTGAAAAAAATTTATACGCGTTACAAACATTACAATTGCGATATACGCGACTATGCGTCCGTTGAAGATATTTTCCGCAGGTATAAAACTGCCATCACCTGCGTGATTCACTCTGCCGCTCAGCCTTCGCACGATTGGGCTGCCAGAGAGCCGCTCACCGATTTTGGCGTGAACGCCACCGGAACGCTTCATCTGCTGGAAGCCGCACGGCTGTATTGCCCTGAAGCGGTGTTCATTTTCACCAGCACCAACAAAGTGTATGGCGATGCACCCAACTACCTGCCGCTGGTGGAGTTGGAGGAACGCTATGAAGTGGACAAGAGTCATCCCTTTCATCAATACGGCATTGACGAGAGCATGAGCATTGACAACACGCTGCACAGCATATTTGGCGCAAGCAAGGTGGCTGCCGATGTGCTCGCTCAGGAATACGGAAAATACTTCGGGATGAAGACGGGCATATTCCGGGGTGGCTGCCTCACCGGTCCGGCACATTCGGGCGCGGAACTGCATGGCTTTCTTGCCTACCTGGTGATTTGCGCGGTGCAAGGCAAACATTACAATGTGTTCGGATACAAGGGCAAGCAGGTGCGCGACAACATCCACAGCAAAGATTTGATTTCTGCCTTCTGGCATTTCACACAGAATCCCAGGAGGGGGGAAGTGTATAACATGGGCGGCTCACGCCATTCCAACGTTTCCATGCTGGAAGCCATCAGGCTGATTGAGGAAATTGGCGGCTACAAGCTGGATTACACCATTCTCGACCAAAACCGCATCGGGGACCACATCTGGTACATCAGCGATGTGCGAAAATTTCAGAAAGATTATCCCGATTGGAAGTACGAGTATGACACAGCTTCCATCCTTGCCGAAATTATTGATGCGGTGAAGGAAAGAATGACCCTGAGGCTTAAGGTTTAATAAGGATTTTTGTTCATCATTCATTATAACTTCATTAATTTCTATCTTCACAGGCCGATGGACGAACTGGAAATCACTGAATCAGAACGCGTCTCATCAGGAACGCTGGTAAAGACCTTTGGCTCTGCTGTGCATGGAGTGGACGCTACGACCATTACGGTGGAAGTCAATGTATCGCAGGGAATGAAATATTTTCTGGTGGGCTTGCCGGACAGTGCCGTGAAGGAAAGCCAGCAGCGCATTGAAGCCGCGCTGAAAAACAACGGCTACCGGATGCCGCGCCAGCGCATCGTAGTGAACATGGCACCGGCTGATATCCGCAAGGAAGGCTCATCCTACGACCTTACGATTGCCCTCGGAATTCTTGCCGCATCCGAACAGGTGAATCCTGACAAGATTGGCGATTACGTGGTGATGGGCGAGTTGTCACTCGATGGCGGGTTGCAGCCGATTAAAGGCGCATTGCCAATTGCCATTCAGGCGCGCAAGGAAAAATTCAAAGGCTTCATCCTCCCGCTGCAAAATGCGCGTGAAGCGGCAATCGTAAACGAACTGAAAGTATATGGCGCAGACAACATTCGCGAAGTCGTCAATTTTTTTAATGAAACAGGAGAGTTGAATCAGGTGATTGTTGACACTCGGGCCGAGTTTGCCGCCAATGTCAACAAAAGCGATTTGGATTTTGCCGATGTGAAAGGGCAGGAGAACATCAAACGTGCATTGGAGATTGCCGCTGCAGGCGGGCACAACGTGATTCTGATTGGACCTCCGGGGGCGGGAAAAACGATGCTGGCAAAGCGAAT
>DATLYB010000061.1:0-7218 GCA_035575215.1 Chitinophagales bacterium | reverse complement strand
CGTAACACAATAGTCGGTTTCGTTTTAATCGCCATTATTTTTTCGCTGTATTTCATGTACACCTCAAAGGAAGCTGAAAAAAGGCGAAGGTGGCTGCAGGAACATCAACGGACTGATACTCTTTCACAAACGACCGGACCTGCCATTACTTACCTTGATTCCATTCCGCCCGATGAAGCAGAAACAGGTGAGCAAGGTGCGGTAACAGGTGAAGCTGACTCCTTGTTGCTGAAACAAAAGCTGGAAAAAGAATTCGGTCAGTTTGCACATGCCGCACTGGGGGAGGAAAAGTTGGTTACACTTGAAAATGAGCTGCTGAAAGTTGTTTTCACCAACAAGGGAGCCGTGCTGAAAAGCGCGGAGGTGAAAGGGTATTTAACACATGATTCTCTTCCCCTCCTGCTGTTTAACGGGGATGAAAATCACACCAATCTCCAGTTTTTTGTTACCAACAACCGTTCAATCAACACCAAAGACTTTTACTTCCAGACCGAAGAGAAGGGCGGGGAAGCTATTTTCAAGCTTTATGCCGATGAAAAAAGTTTTATTGAAGTACGCTATGCGTTTCATCCTGAGAAGAAATATATCCTGGATTATTCAGTCAAATTTGTTCGATTCAATGAAATCATTCCGCGTAACGCGGGATATGTGAATTTATTCATGAAGCGTGAGCTGAGACAGGTGGAGCAAGACAAAAGCAATGAAAACCGCTACACGGCAGCTTTCTATAAATATGCCACCAATGAAGTGGACAACCTGTCGGAAACCAGCGATGACAGCGAATCGCTTTCCACTACATTTAACTGGGTTTCATTCAAACAGCAGTTTTTCAATACCACGCTCATCAACAATGACGGTTTTTACAAGGGCACCCTCAAGTCAACACTTTCCAATACGCCCGGCTATCTGAAAACGATGGAAGCATCTTTTATCCTGCTGTTTAAGGGCGAAGCCGAGCAGACCTACAACATGAGCTATTACCTGGGACCCAATCACTTCAAAACATTACGCTCACTGGGCATAGGGCTTGACAACCTTGTAATGGTCACCGGCTACATGTCGTGGATTTCGCCCATCAACAAATGGCTTATCATTCCTGTATTCAACTGGCTGGAAAGTTTTAATCTCAACTACGGGCTGATTATCCTTATCCTCACCCTGCTGATTAAAATCATTCTGTTCCCGCTGTCTTACAAGTCTTACAAGTCAATGGCGATGATGAAAATATTACAGCCTGAATTGAATGAATTGCGTGAAAAATATAAAGACGACCAGCAGCGGTTCGCTGCCGAACAATGGAAGCTGTTTCAAAGCGCGGGTGTCAGTCCGCTGGGTGGCTGCTTGCCCCAATTGCTGCAACTGCCGATATTGATTGCGATGTATTTCTTTTTCCCGACCAGCATCGAGCTGCGGCATGAAAGTTTCCTTTGGGCGCATGACCTGTCAACGTATGATTCCATCCTCACCCTTCCGTTCACCATTCCGTTTTATGGCAACCATGTGAGTTTGTTTACGCTCCTGATGACGGTATCATCTGTCATCTATGCTCTTACCCAGCCGCAGATGACTACCCAGCCGGGAATGAAATACATGCCTTACATTTTTCCCATCATGCTGCTGCCGATTTTCAACAGCTTTCCGGCTGCTCTCACGTATTATTATTTCCTAACCAACATCACCGGTTATCTGCAGCAATGGATTACCAAAAAATTCATCATTGACGAAGAAGCCCTTCACAAGCAAATTCAGGAGAACAAAAAGAAACCCGTGAAGAAATCCATGTGGCAAATGCGCCTTGAAGAACTCGCCAAACAGCAGCGCGAAGCGCAGAAGAAAAGGAAATAATTGCCGGTCCCTGGTTTCTTGATACTTGATATTCGATACTTCATCATTAAATAAAAAAGCCGTTTCACAAGGTGTGAAGGTGTGTGAAACGGCTTCTATTTCCTTAAACAGAACTCTCAGTGATTATGTCCTGCATGGGGGTCAGTCTGAGCAGGGTCGCTCTTATGACTCGGGTCTTCTTCATTTAAAACATTGCCCTTGATATAAACCGTAATCGGCTGGTCGGCTGGTGAGGCATTGGAGTAAATCTTCACTCCTTTATTGAATTGGCCGACTCGGTCAGTGGCATATTTCACCTGAATACTGCCTGTTTCACCCGGCTGAATCGGCTCTTTCGGACACGAAGGAACCGTGCATCCGCAGGTGCCCGCGCAATTATTGATGATGAGCGGAGCATTCCCGGTGTTCTTAAACTTGAATTCACGCACTCCGTCAGCATAGCGCAGGATGGTGCCATAGTCAATGGTTTCTGTTTCGAAAGTCATCACCGGCTTCGGCTCATTGCTATCCGGTGCGATGTTTTCGGTTTTCACGGCAGGTGTTTCAGATGTCTGGGCTTGCATGGTAAACACCATTGCAATGGCCGCAACAAATAAGAGTAAATTTTTCATGGCAATGTTTTTTTTGATTTTAGGTAGTTGTTACGTGCAAACTTACGCAAAGATTGATTACTGCCCGTTCAAGGGCAAGTTTTTAACAATTGTTTAACGACCCGGCTACCCATTCCTTTTTAATAACTTCGCAATTCTTTTTTTAACGACAATGGCATTTCAAGACGAAATTAAGCGCAGGCGCACGTTCGCCATCATCAGCCATCCTGATGCGGGGAAAACCACACTGACTGAAAAATTCCTTCTCTACGGAGGCGCCATTCAAACGGCTGGCGCAGTGAAGTCGAATAAAATCAAGAAAAGCGCAACATCCGACTTTATGGAAATCGAGCGTCAAAGAGGCATTTCCGTTGCCACCTCGGTGATGACATTTGAATACAACAACGTACTTATCAACCTGCTTGACACGCCTGGTCACAAGGATTTTGCAGAAGACACCTACCGCACACTCACTGCCGTTGACAGCGCTATCATTGTGATTGACTGCGTGAAAGGCGTGGAAGAGCGCACCGAAAAACTGATGGAGGTGTGCCGTATGAGAAACACGCCCGTGATTATCTTCATCAACAAGCTCGACCGCGTGGGCAAAGACCCGTTTGACCTGCTGGATGAGTTGGAAGCCAAGCTGATGATTTCCGTGCGACCACTGAGCTGGCCCATCAACATGGGCGCTGATTTCAAAGGCGTTTACAACCTCTATGACAATACGCTCGACCTTTTCCGCCCGGGCAGTCCGAAAGTGGAGAAGGATATCTTGTCTATCACCGATTTGAATGACGAAGCGCTCGACCGCGAAGTGGGAACGGATGATGCCTGCAAGCTGCGTGAAGATATCGAACTGATTGAAGGTGTTTATGACAAGTTTGATGCGGATGCTTACCTGAAAGGCGAACTGGCGCCCGTGTTTTTCGGAAGCGCCATTAACAATTTCGGGGTGAGCGAACTGCTGGAAACCTTTGTGAACATCGCCCCTGCCCCGCGTCCGCGGGAAGCCGCTGAAAGAATCGTCTTCCCGGAAGAAGAAAAATTCAGCGGCTTTGTGTTTAAGATTCACGCCAATATTGACCCGCGCCACCGTGACCGCATCGCCTTCCTGCGCATTTGCTCCGGCAAATTCGAGCGAAACAAATTCTTTCATCACGTGCGCCTGCAGAAGGATTTCCGATTTAGCAGCCCCGCCACCTTTATGGCGCAGGAAAAAAACATCATAGATGAAGCGTATCCGGGCGATGTGATTGGGTTGTACGACACCGGCAATTTCAAAATAGGCGATACGCTTACCGAGGGCGAGCACCTGCAATTCAAGGGTATTCCAAGCTTCTCTCCTGAGATTTTCCGTGAAGTGTTCAACACCGACCCGATGAAGTCAAAGCAGTTGGATAAAGGCATCCATCAATTGACAGAAGAGGGTGTGGCACAACTTTTTGTACGTGACCACGGCAACAAGCAGGTGATTGGCACGGTAGGCGAGCTGCAGTTTGACGTGATTCAATACCGCCTGCTGCATGAATACAAAGCCTCGTGTGTCTTTAAGCCCATGAATCTTTACAAAGCCTGCTGGATTACTTCCGAAGATGAGGCGAAGCTGAAAGAATTCTGCAGACTGAAATCCGAGTACATTTATAAAGACAAAGACGACCACCTCGTATTCATGGCTGAGTCAGCGTGGATGCTGAACATCATGATGGAAGACTGGCAGGAAATCAAGTTTCATTTCAATTCGGAGTTCAAGACGGAGGCGATGGTGTGAATCGTATGGCTGTTTAGCATTAAAAGATTCCGGTTCTCTTAATTTATATGGTAAGTTTGAATCCTCAGAGATGCGTGGAGAATTTTTTCGGATTTAGGCAAAATTGATTATGCATCTGAATATCTCTTTTTGCGATGACGCACAGGCAAATGCTTTCCACGACACAGGATGGTTTATTTACCCCTTGCTGTCAGAAAATGAGATTGCTTTTTTGATGGAAGCATTCCACAGGTTCCATCACCATGGCAATGAAATTCCTCCCTTTACTTTATGCTCGCCTGATTATTATTTGAAGAAGGAAACCGCCCTGTTTTTGAAAAATTATTTTATTCCCAAATTTGACGCCTTATTCCGCTTCTATCGCATCACCGGAGCCAATTTTTATTATAAAGCGCCCCATTCGTCCGTTAATGTAGTGCCCCCGCATCAGGATTGGACGTTTGTTGACGAGAAGGTATCTTCCTCCATCAATATTTGGATTCCGCTGACCGATGTGAACAAGGAAAATGGAGCGTATCACGTCATAGAGGGAAGCCATCGCTGGGAGTTTACTTACCGCGGCTCTAACATCCCGTCAGCCTGCAAGGGGATGCAGTACAATTTTGATGATTTGAAGTATATTCCTTTGAGCAAAGGCGAGGCTATCATTTATGACCACCGGCTGATTCATGCTACGCCCCCTAATGTCAGCGGCAGTGCCCGGATTGCAATTGTATTAAATGCACTGCCTTTGGATGCCCAACTGATACACTGTATTCAACCGGATAGAAATTCAAATGCGATAGATATTTATGAAGTTGATGAGGAGTTTTATTGGAAATACACATTCTCATTCGTTCAGAACACGATGCCTCCTGGATATAAAAAGATAAAGTCTGAATGGTATGTTGCTCCGGATTATTCAAGAACCTGCCGGTTTAGCGGATAGCTCCAATAGGTCCATTTTTCAAACTCTAACTCTAACTAAAATGTCTCACACCCATTTCACCAGATTAAAATCCATCTTGTTAGGCAGCAGATGATGTTTGGGGAAGATGCGGAATCCGTATTCAAAGACGCCTGATTGAGTTACGGGAAAAGTAGTTTCATACGTTGCCTTGCTTCTGCCCTTCTTGCTGATGACAAGTTCCTGCTTGTAAATGATTTCCTTCGGCTCGTCTGGTCCCTTCTTTTGTATGAACAACACTTCAATTCCGATTTCTTCCGGTTTAAGATTGCCCAGGCTTAATACGATTTCGGCATGAAAGTCTTCTCCAAGCGGCAGGGGTTTGTGGGCTGAGTCGTGCAGTGCCATATCAAGCACCTTAATGGCGCCCCAATTGGCGATGATTTTCTTTTTCCACTCGCAGAGTTCCCGTATTTCTTTGTAATTATCGAGTGAAATTTTTTTGCTCCGCTCAAACATAGGCAGGTAATATTTCTCAAGGTATTCGGCAATCATTCTACGGGTGATGAATTTCGGTGCGATGTTGGCGATGGAGTGGCGTATCATGTCAATCCATTTTTCAGGTAAGCCGTCTTCATTTCTGTCATAATAAGAGGGAATAACTTCCTTTTCAAAAAGATTATAGAGCATCTCGCTGTCCAGTTCATCCTGAAAATCTTTCCGGTCGTAGGTGTTTTCTTTCGGAAGCGCCCAGCCTGCTCCGGGCAGATAACCTTCAGCCCACCAGCCGTCCATCACGCTAAGATTCAGCACTCCGTTGAGCGCTGCTTTCATGCCGCTGGTGCCTGAAGCTTCCATCGGGCGCTCCGGGTTGTTCAGCCATACATCAACGCCCTGAACGAGATATTTTGCCACTTCCATGTCATAGTTTTCAAGAAAAATCACCTTTCCCTGGAAATCGGGCATTTCTGAAATTTCCACAATGCGTTTTATCAGGTCCTGCCCCGCTTTGTCTTTCGGATGTGCTTTTCCGGCAAACAGGAACTGTATGGGCATGTCTTTAAGGCTGGTAATATGCTTCAGCTTTTCCATGTCATGAAACAGGAGGTGGGCACGCTTGTAGGTAGCAAACCGCCTGGCAAATCCCACTACCAGCGTATCTTCTCTAAGCGAGTTGAGCACTTCGATAATTTCCCTCGGATTTTCATGCCTTCGGGTCATGTCTGATTTTATCTTTTCACTCAGCGCGTTGACCAGTTCGCGCTTGAGAGCAGTGCGGATTTCCCATATTTTTTCATCAGGCATCACCAGAATTTTTTCCCAATCGTTTTCATCGGGATGAAAAGCGACTGATTCCTTGCCGAACAGCTCTTTGAAGAAGAGCTGCCAGGGTTTTGCGGTCCACGTTTGATAGTGAACGCCATTGGTGATGTAACCTATGTGCAGTTCGTTTGCCATAAAGCCGGGCCAGAGCGGGCGGAACATCTCCTGCGATACGGAGCCGTGAATCTCGCTCACCCCATTGATTTCCTGCGAGACACGGGCAGCAAGATGACTCATCGAAAATTTTTCGTGTGTGTCGGTTTCATCCACCCGCCCCAGTCCCACAAATTTTTCCCAACTGATGTTAAACAAGGTGGGATATTCGGAAAGGTAGGCGCGAATCATCTCTTCACTGAAAACATCATGCCCGGCAGGAACGGGCGTATGCGTGGTGAAAAGCGTTGATGCCCTCACCACATCAAGGGCTTCGTGGAAGGAGAGGTTCTGCTCTTGCACAAGATTACGGATGCGCTCCAATCCGACAAATGCCGCATGCCCTTCGTTGCAGTGGTAAATGTCGGCATGGATGCCGAGCGTGTGCAGCAGCCGTTCGCCTCCGATACCAAGCAGTATCTCCTGCTTGAGCCGGTTTTCATGGTCACCGCCATATAGCTGGTAGGTGATGAAGCGGTCGTCTGAATTATTTTCCTCGATGTCGGTATCGAGAAGATAGAGGGGCACGCGCCCCACGTCAATTTTCCAAATCTTGGCGAACACGCGCCTGCCCGGAAAGGCGAGGCTCACCTTCAGCCAGTTTCCTGTATCATCGCGTACCGGCAGAATCGGCAGGAACGAAAACTTCT
>DATLYB010000060.1:0-3936 GCA_035575215.1 Chitinophagales bacterium | reverse complement strand
GATTACTTTGAGAGGAAAGCCTACACCACTGCCAGCTATTCACGCTGCAGCCTGCTGACTGATTATGGCGAATTCCTGAATAGAAGCAATGATACCACTATCCGGAAAGGAATAGCCACCCTTGAAGATATTGCCTTGCATGCCGGCTCGATGTGGGAACGATACGCAGCCGCCCATGCCATTCATGAAGTTAAGGAAAGCCTGAATGACAAAACTGTCAATGGTGTTTTATCGGCTGAGCAGCGGGAATCGCTGACAAAGGAACTCGCTGCCATTCTTGAGCAAATCATCACTGCGGAGAAAAGCCAGAGCCTGCAGGAGCGGTATCAGGACTTTCAATAGGAGCCCATTTCACGAAACAGCACCGCACCTCTCATTGCTATGATGAGGATGAGCGGAACAACCGCCCCGTGCATTTTCTGAGGAAAAAAGCAAATCCCGCCAGCAAATGCGATTATCGCCATTACCGATGCTATTAAAAAATAAAACCTCACCGGCTTTCCCCTCTTAAACGGCAGCAGAAGCGCAAACAAAGCATGTGTGGGCAATGCCCACAGCAGGTTGAAGTTCCCGCGGGCATGATGGTTCGAGAAAAAAGCGATATAAGCGATGAGGATGCCTGTGATTCCTGTCATCAGGAAAAAAATCAAATCGGGAGCAGCACTAAATTTTTTTTTCCGGATGTCGAGAACCGTTTTCAGAAGAAAAAGAAAAAACGCCAGCCAGAAAATATTCAGAGGAGTGAAAAGGCTTTTCTGGATTTCTTCCGGCTGTGCTTTGAAGATGACAGTTGAATTTTTCACCAGTGGTATCACACTGCCCCCTGCTGAAATCTTGGCATGCTGAAAAGCCGCCTGAAGGAAGTCAGGCAGAAACATATATTGATAGGGTCTTGCCTTTGCATCAATTTCCGAGCCGAGTGCAAGGTCAATGGCTAAATCACCCCAAGGCTGCGGTTTGAGGTACAAATCCATCAGCTCACGAAATGAATATTCACGTCTGAGGTGCGCGGAATCAAAAACAACGGCTTCCTCCAGCACTTTAATGAGCATGTCACGGATGCGCGTGGAGCAGTTGTCATACAGATAATCATAGAGATAGTTGCGGTTCTCAGGCTCGTAATTCTCCTCAAGCAGTTCATACAGCCGTTGCTTTTGCTGCTGCGACAGATTCAAGATGTCCTCAAACACCGAGCGGTTTTCCGTCACGTAGCTATTGATGAAGTGAAGCGTGGGTGTCACGTTCAGCATAAAGACAGGTCTGCCCTTCGCATAATTGGAATAAAAACCGGGCTGGTCGAAATCGAAGGTGCCGTAGTTGTAGGTGCGGTCAATTTTATTTACAGGGTCATGCACCCGAAGGGCGCTATGACCGAATGCCTCATACAATTTTTTGCCGGGAGAGCAGGTGATAAGGCTGATGTAAGCTTGGGATGAAAGCTGCGGCTGGGCCTGAGAATGGAAGATAAATAAGGATAGAAGCACCGGGGCGAATATCCAAGACAGAGCCCCACAAATAAGACGGGGAAAAACACTTCGGAATGCAGACCCAGCCTTTGCCATCTCATTACTCAATACCCGTCTTTCAGTACTCATTTATTAAAACGCTTGCAGGTCAACCAATTTTTTATAGATGCCATCCTTTGCCATCAGGCTGATATGGTTGCCCTGTTCAATGATTTTCCCATCCTGCAGCACGACAATCTCATCGGCATACTGGATGGTTGACAACCGATGGGCAATCACAATCGAGGTGCGGTGTTCCATCAGCCGATAAACGGCATCCTGCACGAGTTTTTCATTTTCGGTGTCCAGAGATGACGTGGCTTCATCCAAAATCAGGATGGGCGGGTCGCTGAGGATAGCACGGGCAATGGTGAGCCGCTGCCGCTCTCCCCCGCTCAGCTTATGACCGCGGTCGCCAATCACCGTGTCATAGCCGTTTTCCAGCCGCATGATGAAGTCATGTGCATTGGCAACTTTGGCTGCGGATACGATGTCATCCAACGAAGCCTTCTCAACCCCGAAGCGGATATTGTTTGCCACGGTATCGTTGAACAAAATGGATTCCTGCGTCACGATGCCCATCAGTTTCCGGAGGTCAGCCAGTTGGTAATCTTTGATATTCACCCCGTCAATCAATATTTCCCCTTCCGATGGGTCGTAAAAGCGCGGAATTAAATCCACCAGCGTTGACTTGCCCGCACCCGATTGACCGACCAGCGCCACCATCTTCCCTTTTCTGATGGTGAGGTTGATATTTTGCAGCACCCGCTTGTCGTCATAATTGTAATAAGCGAAGGAAACATTGCGGAATTCAATTTTGTCGAGGAAGGCAGAAACACTTTTCGCATCGGGCTTCTGGCGGATGCGGATGTCGGCATCCAGAATTTTGCCGATGCGTTCGGCAGAGGCAAGTCCCTTTTGAATGTTGTAATACGCAGTTGAAAAACTTTTTGCCGGGGCTATCAACTGCGAGAACGTGACCATGAAAAAAATGAACGCTTCCGGCTGAAGGCTGCTGCCGGGCTCCAGCACGATTTTTCCGCCAAACCAAAGCACTACGGCAAGAATGGTGATGCCGAGAAATTCAGTAAGCGGTGACGACAGGTCGCGCTGCCGGAGCGCGCGTGTCATCGTGCGGAAGTAGGATTGATTGACGTTCCCGAATTTCTCAAGCTGGTACCTTTCAGCCGTGAACGCCTTGACGATACGCATGCCTGACAGCGATTCTTCCACCACCGTAATCATGTCACCCAGCTTCGACTGCCCTTTCAGCGCAGCCCGCTTCAGGGTTTTGCCGATGCTGCCGATAATCAACGCAGTGAACAGAATCATCACCAGAACGAAAACCGTGAGCTGCACATTCACATACAGCAGCAGTCCCAGGAAAATGAGCAGGATGACCGGCTCTTTGAAAAGCGCCTCCAGCGTGCTGATGATGCCGTATTCGATTTCCTGCACATCAGACGTCATCTTGGCGAGAATATCGCCTTTTCTTTCTTTGGAGAAGTATGACAGCGGCAGCGTAAGCAGCTTTTCGAACAGCTTTTGCCGGATATCCTTCACCACGCCATTCCTCAGCGGAACCAGAAAAAACATCGCCAGATAGCGGAAAAGATTTTTAAGAAAAAAAATGATTACCACCAGCGCACAGACAAGATACAGCGCCTGCATCTTCCCCTGCTCCACGATGATTTTTATAAAATGATGGTTGAAGAGGCCTATCACGTAGCTGACCGTGAAGCTGAAATCGGGAACAGGCGGAATCGTGGTTCGCGTGCCGATTTCTTTGTCAAACAACAAGGTGAGGAAGGGCATTATCATCGCTATCGAGAATGCGGAGAATACGGCAGCAAGCAAATTGAAAAACATATTCAGGAAGGCGAGGAAGTAGTATTTCCTTGCATAGCCGAGAATGCGAAGAAAGTTCGACATGTGTTGAAACAAAGATATTGAATTCAATAGCTCTTTCGGATTTACCGGGCGGGGACTGCAAGATGAACGGGAGTGGACAGCATGGGCCCGCCACCCCATTTTTGTCTTGTACAAAAGCATGTTAACCTGCTGAAATTTTCCGGAAAACCGAATCCGGCAGGATGCCGGATAGCATATTTTACTCCCGATGCCGAATATCAAATTTATTATCAGGAAGCGTAAACCATGGAATTTTTCTGGTGCTGCCAACTCACTGCACCGCCATCCTTCTGCTCAACATGCTCTCCTTGCCTGCCGACAGAGCAGGGAATTGCCCCCTGGCGTGGCGGCTCAGGTCAATCATTTTTTGCTCGCTGACTCAAGGGTGCCGGGGTTTTCTTCATATCCCGCGTCAGCATCAGAGCGGCAATCCGGTGGTTGGTTTGTAATGATTATTTTTATTAAGAACACTTGATTTGGTTTTCACGAGCCCTATCCGCGCGCCCTTTGCCCCGTGGAG
>DATLYB010000059.1:0-2553 GCA_035575215.1 Chitinophagales bacterium | reverse complement strand
TAAAAAAGACGCCAGCAATCCACGGTTATCTCTATGCAAATTGATTTTATTCCCCATGGTTTTTAATTTCTGAACAATTTGTGTTTTCATGGCTATTAGTTTTAATGGTTAACAAAATATGTAAATGACATAATTTTTATTTATCCAGGCAATACAGCATTCTCTGTATTTTTTATTTACCTTGGTTTTCATCCAAAATCTCGTTCGCCACATCGCATAGCGTGTCACTTCTGCCTTGTTGCGGCAGCGCGTCATGTTTCGGATATGCGTGTGGTGGGTGCCCATTTTCACTTTTTCTCAAGAAACCAGCGCGGGGCACGAGTACGGAATTCATGATTTAAAACTTATTTAAATCATTTAAATCATAAGCTATTTATGTATCGAGAATTTCCTCATTCCGGTTCCTCCTGAAGCAACCACGGTTATGATATAGACTCCTTCCGAATAGTCCCTCAGGTCAATTTTTTTCCGGTATTGGCCTGAGTAATTCTCTTCCCTGACTTGTTCAACGAGTTTGCCGTTTATGTTGAATATGCTGATGCTGAAATCTTCAGCCTGGCTGAACTCCAATTCAATATGAATCCAATCGCCAGCGGGATTCGGATAAATATTAAATGGGATGGCTTGCCCGATGCTACTTATTCCCACCGTCACATATTTATTGCCCGAAACGGATGAGCATCCGTTAGGATCGGTAATCTTTACCGAGTAGTATGCATTAGAATCGACAGTGATGCTGCTGCCCGTGTCTCCTTCAATTACGGAACCGTTTCGATACCATTGATACGTGTATCCGGGGACAACAGGGTCAACTGTCAGCAGGGTGCCCTCTTGAATTAATACCGGAGCAGCAGGCGTGTCAATAACTGTTATGGAAATGCTTTCCTCCACATAACATTCATCATAAGTCTGAATGCGAACGGTGTAGGTTATTGAGGAATCAGGGGTTGCCGTAACTACCGCGCCCGTCGAAGTGCTGAGCCATTTATTAGGACTCCATATATGAGCATAGGGAATAGAATCGGCAATCTCTAACCTCACAGATTGTCCCCGGCAAATAGTAGTATCTGTAAGATTGATTTCAACAGAGGGATTGGTGACGACATGGATTACAATGCTGTCTGTACGATAACAAATTCCCGAATGTCCTGTTACGTAATAAGTTGTGCTTTCCGTAGTATTTATTACCAGCGTATCTCCTGTTCCGACCAGCGCGCCATCGCGGGTCTTCCATTCGTAGGTATCGGCTCCCGATGAGCTTAATGTTATTGTCTGGCTTTCACACCCGATGGAATCGGTGGTTTGGGCCAGCATGATGACCGGATTGGGAATGACGGTTGTATGAATAGTGTCAGAGAGATGTTCACAACCATACATATCCGTAACGGTTGCATAAAAACTATCCGCATCATAAACGGTTATCTGCGCGGTAGCAGCTCCGGTTGACCACAGATAAGATTTCATGCCTGCCGGGGCGAGCAAGTCAATGCTGTTGTCTTCACAGAATGTCGTGGAATCGCTTGAAACAAGGTTGACATCCAAAGGAGCTACGACATAAATTGTTTTTGAAAAACTGCTGCTTCTTCCTTCTTCATCCCGAATGGTTAGGCTGACTGAGAACGGTTGTATTCCTGCATTCAAAGGAAGCAAGAAGGCATGTGAGGGATGTTTTTCAGTGCTGGTAGCAGCATCACCAAAGTCCCAGGCATAGAGCATTCCTGAACCATGCGACTTGTTTTCAAATTTCACAAGGTCGCCCGCACACACCGTGTCAGCCGATAGGAACCTTGCTGTGAACTCCGTGAAATAAGCCCATTGCTTCACCATGACGGATGCGGAAGCATCATTGTATTCTGCCCAGATGCGGTTGCCCGCACTAACCTTCAATCTATTGCCTGACGAACCTGACTGCGTGAATTCAAAGCGGGCTGAAAAAATGCGTGATGAGGCTTCTGTTTCCTGCGCGGTCAGCGTGATACCTGTCTGGTCAGTGTCGGAGTAGATGCGGACAGATATATTGTCTATTTCAAGCGGATTACCGTCAAAATCAAAATCGGAAATCAGCACCACGCCTTTATCATTATAATCCTGGTAAAGCACTTTGCTGAATTCAATCACGGCTTGCTTCATGTCGCTATTCAGCACGATAATTTGGAAGAAAACCGAATCCTTCAAGCCAGAGGGGTCAGTGGCGGTCAGGTAAATCTGGTGATAGCCTAAGGCGCTGTCAACCGGAGTCCATGTAAAAGTGCTATTGGCGTAGCTTAATCCAGCGGGACCATCCAAATTAAACGTCAGCGGGTCGTTATCGGGGTCGGTGGTACTCAATGGATAGGTGAACGTTCCTCCCACCTCCACATAGTGCAAGGGCAGCGGCTTTTCGATGGTTGGTGCGTTATTCAGGATGCTGTTGCTATTCCAGTAGAAACTTACCTTGTTGGAAGGAGCGCTTTCCCGGAAGGCGGTATCCACGGAAGTAACCATGATACTGTAATACTTGCCGGGAGTGAGTTGCGTCAGCTCGAAATAGAATGTGTCGCCAAGATTAATGTT
>DATLYB010000058.1:0-12127 GCA_035575215.1 Chitinophagales bacterium | reverse complement strand
TAAGTGGTTGCGACACAAAACGGGTTTACGATAAAAACACCGATATCCCCAAATATATCTGGAACCTCCACTTCAAGCCCGAGTTCAATGTGACTATTACCGACACCTCGCTGCTTTATAATATCTGCGTGAATGTGCGGCACACAAAATTTTATCCTAACAGCAACCTCTGGATTCTCATCACCACGCAATTCCCTGACGGGAAAAAGCTGGAAAAGCGCGTGGAACTGACGCTTGCCGACAAAAACGGCAGATGGTATGGCGACTGCCTCGGAGATATTTGCGACATCCGCATCCCCATCCAGCGCAACGCCTTCTTTGACCAGCCGGGAAATTATACCTTCCAGTACGAGCAAATCATGCGCACCGATAACCTTCCCTTTGTGATGAGCATGGGGTTGCGCGTGGAGAAAGCGGGAGCGAGGAGAAAACCCGAAGTTTAGGAGTTTAGAGGTTTGACGTACAGCAAACTCGAACATAAAGCTCTAAACTGTAAACTAAAAATTCCTAACTTTTCTGTTTGAAAATTTGCATTACACCGTGGATTTCCTCGAACAATTCCTTCACAATCCAATTAAGTACTCCATTCCGGTTTTCTTTTTGCTGATAGGCATCGAATTGCTTGTTGACAGACGCAGGAAGCTCCATCTCTACCGTTTCAATGATGCCATCACCAATCTTAGCTGCGGCATCGGTCAGCAGGTGATTGGGATATTTATGAAGGTATTCACCGTGGGTGCGTATGCATGGCTGTATGAATTTTCCCCGTTTAAAGGACAAATCCCAACCACCTGGTGGAGTGTTTTGCTGCTCTTCATTGGCGTTGATTTTTTCTATTACTGGTTTCACCGCCTGGCGCATGAAATCGCAGTGCTCTGGGGCAGTCACGTAGTGCATCATCAGAGCGAGGAATACAATCTCACGGTGGCGGTGCGGCAGGCATGGCTGCAAGGGGCATTCTCGTGGGTATTCTATCTGCCGCTGGCGCTGCTGGGTTTTGAGCCGCTGCTGTTCGTTTCCATCGCGGGATTTCAAACGCTCTATCAATTCTGGATTCACACCAAAACAATCGGCAAGCTGCCCGCTCCTATTGAATTCATCTTCAACACGCCCTCCCACCACCGCGTGCATCATGGCGTGAACCCGAAATATATTGACCGCAATCATGGCGGCACCCTCATCATTTTTGACAGGATGTTTGGAACGTTTCAAGCCGAAGAGGAGAAAGTGGTTTATGGAATCACCAAACCTGCCAACAGCTGGAATCCGCTGTGGGTAAATTTTGAATATTGGCTCGGCTTGTTCAAAGATGCGCTCACGGCAGACCGGTGGAGTGATAAAGCAAGAATCCTTTTCAAACAGCCCGGCTGGTATCCCGATGCGCTGGGTGGCGTGCAGCAGCCGAAGGAAGTGACTCCCGAAACGTTTCATAAATACAATACCCGCACCCCGCGCGGGCTGAATCGCTACGTTTTGCTGCATTTTGCCCTGCTGCTGCCCGCCACCATCGCATTTCTTTTCAAGTTCAAAGATTTCAGCTTCGGGATGAATGTGGGATTGACGGGGTTGATTATTTTTACGCTCGTCAACCTGGGAGGTATACTTGAAGGGAAGCGATGGGTGTTCACCATGGAAATAGTGCGGCTGCTGGCGCTGACATCGGCAATTGGTATGCTCATGCAGGGAAATCCATTGTTTCTGCCTGCAGTGTTCACGTTACTGCTGCTGGTTATTGCGAGTGTGATTTGGCTGGGAAGGTATCGGTGGATGCTGACTGATAGGCAAGAAAAGCCAGGAAGGTTAGTTGGCGAAAAGGAAAGAGTTCAGAAATCCTAAGACACAACGTCAGAATCTGCTGCTGACGTCCACTGCAACTAATGGAACCGTGGCAGCGTGAACTTAAAGTACCTCAAAGTCCGCCACAGGGCGGACACATTCGTTACCTTCCTACTCGATTAGTGAAAGTTTTTCTTCGTCTTATTCTCTATCCAGTTTTTAATTTGGTCAACCTTTTGAAACGTTGATTACGAACTCGTACTTATCATCTTGGTGAGTTTCAATGTCCACTCCCGCTTGCATCAAGGTTAGTCGCATAAGCACATAGCCTGTCCGCTTATTTCTGTCCGACCTGGTCATGGGCAAAGGGCATCAGAGCGCCATCGGCACGTTGGTAGAGCATAACACGCGCACCATCATCCTGGTTCCGCTCAGCGAACAAGCAGGATTTTTGAAGAATGCCGGGAGGAAAACTGTTTCTTCCCGGTTCTTTAAAATCAATAAACATTCTTTAAAAAGAGAAAAAGAGTTTCCAACCATCTAACTTTAGCGTGTTGCGTTAAATGTTGAACCCACCTGAAATTTGCAATGCTATCCATAATAAAAAGCTGTTACAATTCAGCTATGAAGGCAGCGTTCGCGAAGTGGAGCCACATAGTTACGGCATCACTTCAAGAGGCAGGGAATGCGTGAACGCTTTCCAGGTGAGCGAAAACGGTTCTCACAGAAAATTCGGCTGGAGGATGTTCGACCTGCGCAAGATGGATTCACTGACGGTTTTGGAAAAGACTTTTAGCAAGCCGCGCGCTGATTATGTACATGGCGGTTCGGGAATGAAGAAGGTGTTTTGTGAATTATAGCTCGTTTTCAAACATTTTCAAGCGACTTTCTTCACCTGCCCAGCGTTCCTATATCAATTACAAACCGGTAGCGCACATCGCTTTTTAACATCCGTTCGTAAGCGGTGTTGATGTAGCTGATATCAATCAGTTCGATGTCGGAAACAATATGGTGTGCTGCGCAATAATCAAGCATTTCCTGTGTTTCAGGCAAGCCGCCAATCAGTGAGCCGGCAAGACTGCGCCTGTTGTCAATAAGGGATGACGCTTTTATTTTCTCCGGTTCGGGCGGAACGCCAACACAAATGTGGATGCCATTTGTCCTCAGCATGGCGAGATAGAAATTGTAGTCGTGCTGCGCGGAAACAGTGTCGATAATGAAATCAAAATATTTTTTCACGCTCTTTGTCTGTTCGGCAATTGTCGTCACTATGAATTTATGTGCGCCTAATCTTTTCGCATCGGCTTCTTTTGAAGGCGAAGTGCTCAGCACCGTCACTTCTGCGCCAAATGAGACAGCAAATTTCACTGCCATGTGTCCCAGGCCGCCAAGTCCCAGCACCGCCACTTTATGCCCTCTGCCAACTTTCCAATGGCGCAGCGGTGAATACGTAGTGATGCCCGCGCACAGCAGCGGAGCCACATTTTGCAGCGGCAGTTTGTCGGAAACACGCAGTACAAAATCTTCATGCACCACAATCACGTTGGAATAGCCGCCATAGGTGGGAGTTTTCTTATCCTGCTCGTAGCCGTTGTAAGTATATGATGCGCCATTGATGCAGTATTGCTCCAGTCCAACCCGGCAGTTGTCGCATGTGCGGCACGAGTCAACGAGGCAACCCACTGCCGCCACGTCACCCGGCTTGAATTTCTTCACTCCCGCGCCCACTGTTGTCACGCGCCCCACAATCTCGTGTCCGGGCACCATCGGAAAAATGGAGCCGCCCCACTCATCGCGCGCCTGATGAATGTCCGAGTGGCACACCCCGCAATATAATATGTCCATATGCACATCACGCGCCCCCGGTTCTCTGCGCTGAAAGGCGAAGGGAGCCAATGGTGATTTTGCCGTTTGTGCTGCATATCCTTTTGCCGGTATCATAAAGATTGGTTTTATTGCCAAGTTACTTTTTTAGACGATTGGTTCAGGGACAAATTTTTTTAACCCGCATACAACCTTTCTGCCGGTAATCAACGTTTAATCAATGATATGCGGTTGCCTGATTATTATACGATTCTCGGGGTAAGCGAAACCGCCACTTCCGATGAGATAAAAGCCGCCTTCCGGAAGTATGCCCTCAAATATCACCCTGACAAAAACGAAGGTGCCCCTGAAGCCATCGAAATCTTCACAGCCATCCATAAAGCCTACGAAGTGCTTTCCGACACTGAAAAACGGAGGGCTTACGACCTGAAGCGTTCCGGTGGAAAGAAACCCTTTTTATCCGAAATGCCGATACATTCCGTTGTTGACCGAAGCAAAATCAAAATATCGGTTGACAAGCGCGTAATCGTGCTGAATGAACCGCTGCAGGTAACCATCACAATTTTTGAAAACAACAGCAAGGTGACCATGAACGGGCTGCAGCGCTTCGATGTGGTGAAGGGTCCCGTTATCAATTCCGCATTTCCTCCGGGGCCTGATACGCCCGAGGTGGAAATCTCTTATTTGCTGAAGCCGAAATTTTCAGGCTACCTTGAAATCGGACCGGCTTCTTTTATTTCCGGCAACATAAAATTCCTGTCGGAGTCGGTGTACGTTAAGGTGAATTTACCACCGGAGCTCGTCAAAATCCGTCCGGCATCGAGGCTGGAAAAGTTCCAGTCGGTAATCGTGAGCACTCTCATCATCTTCTACTCTTTCCTTATTGGTTACAACATCTACGAATTTAAAGTGTGGCCCTATATGCGCGCAGAGAAAAAGCTTCAGCATCAGGCTCCCGCCCCGGTGCTGGGATTTGGCGAAAGGGAAATTCAGCTTGCAACGGGCGTATCGCCTTATGAGAATTTTTTCGGTGGCGGGGAATATGACATGGCTTCCCTCAACAGGATTCTGTTTCACAACAGCAAGGTCTATGATGCCGTGGTGCTGCTTACAGATGCGAAGACCAACCAAACCGTGCGGAACAATTATATCAGGGCAGGCGATGATTTCATTATGAAAAATATTCCTGACGGGGATTATTATCTGAAAGTGCTGTTCGGCAACAATTGGAATGACAGCCTGCGCCTGCTTCATCAGGGTGCCCTTCAGGGCGGTTTCAGCCGGAATGTGCGGTATGAAATATTCAACCGGCAAATCAATATCATTCAGATGCGCCACAACCGTTCGGGCGACACGCTCGGCTACAAGATTTATGAGATTACGCTTTACCCCGTGCAAGACGGCAACGCACAAAGTATAACAAGCGATGCCGGTAAATTTTTCAATTAAGATACGCTGAGCTCTTATGCAATACACAAAGTTTATGGATGCTTCCGGTGATTGACCGGTCATCGGATGATTAAACCGTTTTTCGGGAGATATAACTTTGCTTATTCCATGATTTCAGACACTGAGAAAGCAGCAATAAATGAATCATTCCGGAGGGTGCAGGTACGCATATACCGTCAGTTCCGGAAGAATCCTGATTTGCATGCCTTGCTGTTTTTAATCGGAATGCGCGAACTGGGGCGGTTGAAAAAGAAATTCACCAAGGAAGAAAAACAATACCTCATGCACATCGCAGTGTGCCGCCTGCTCAGCGAGGAAGGCTATTATGAACTGGAAGGGATTGACCAGGACGGCTGGCCTCATTGGATTCCCACTCAAAAGCTTCCGGTGATACCGCCCGAAGAGCAGGAGTATTTGCTGAAGAAACAGATTATTCGTTACTTTGCCGCTCTCTGAAATTCTGTTGCCGGTTTGTCAGCAGCCATTATTCGTTAACTGAAGTGAACCATATTTCATCGCATTTAGCAATCGTTTAAATAATTACAAAACCTTCAACTTGACCGCACATGAAACACATTCTGTTTGCTATTTTTTTCACTGCAGGCATTTTCAGTTTCTTTTCATGTAATTCGCAGAAGAGCGATATACCCGCCAAATACAAAGACTTGCCGGAAGGAATCTACACAGAAATCACTACCAGCCAGGGCGTCATCCTGCTGCAGCTTGATTATAAAAAAGCACCGATGACGGTTGCCAATTTTGTGGGGCTGGCGGAAGGAAAAATCAAAAACACGGCAAAACCCGAAGGGCAGCCATACTATGACGGGTTGAAATTTCACCGCGTTATCAGCCGGGCAAATGGCGACCAGCAGGATTTCATGATTCAGGGTGGCGATCCGCAGGGCACCGGCTCAGGCGGTCCCGGCTACCAGTTTCCGGATGAAATCACCGACCTGAAGCACGACAAGCCCGGCATCCTCTCCATGGCGAATGCCGGACCCGCCACCAATGGCAGCCAGTTTTTCATCACCATCGTTCCCACACCATGGCTCGATGGCAAGCACACCGTTTTCGGTCATGTCGTGCAGGGGCAGGAGATTGTGAATGCCACCAAGCAAGGTGACGTGATGCAAGCCGTGAAGATTTACCGCATCGGAAAAGAGGCGAAGGAATTTGATGCGGCAAAAGTTTTTGAAGAAAGGAAAGCCAATTACCAGAAGGAAAAAGCCGAAAAGGAGCAAGCTGCGAAAGAAGCTTTTAGAAAAGAAATGCTCGCGATGTTTCCTGACGCCAAAGAAACCGCCAGCGGGCTGATGTACATCATCCAGCAGGAAGGAACGGGTGAAAATCCCGCACCGGGAAAAACCGTTTCGGTGCATTACAACGGCACCCTTGTTGACGGCACCAAGTTCGACTCCTCATACGACCGCGGACAGCCTCTTGAATTTCCCATCGGGCAAGGCCGCGTCATCAAAGGCTGGGATGAAGGCATCTCCCTGCTGAAAAAAGGCGGAAAAGCCAAACTGATTATCCCGTATTTTCTTGCTTATGGAGAGCAGGGGTATCCCCCCGTGATTCCAACAAAAGCCACGCTTTTGTTTGATGTGGAATTGGTGGATGTGAAATAAATGTTTCCTTTCCGCTTCCGCAAGACCTGCAATTTACGGGGTGCATCCGCTTGCTTTTTTTTGCCGTCACCTGTTTTTCATTTTGTTCAGATTCTTTTTGGTATTACATTTATGCTAACCGGAGAAAATCTGAAACTATTACAACTATTACAATGGCGAGGAAAAAAAAGACCGGCAGCATTGATACCGAAATGCTGCGCCACTTCATGCTCGGTGGAACCGATTTCAAGGATGATGACCGCCAGCACAAGTCAAAGGGAGAAATTGACCTGCACCTTGATGAAACGGCAAAAGAGTTCGATTTGATTTCAGACAGGGAGAAACTGAACGCTCAGTTAAAACATCTTGAAAAACAAATTGACGCTGCGCTCGCTGGGGGGTGTGCGAAGCTTGAAGTGATTCACGGCAAAGGCGATGGAAGGCTAAAGGAAACAGTTCATGCGTTTTTGAAGAAACATCCGCACGTGAAAAGCTTCCGTGTGATGAACGACAAGCCTCACGAAGAAGGAGCAACTGAAGTTTTTTTCAAGTAATCCCATCAGGACGTTCATTGGCTGAACGTACAACTTGGGTATCAATAAATCACAATTCTGGTCCGCGTGGAATGATAATCGGTATTGAAAGCGAGGACGTAAATTCCGGGAGTGATATCGGAACAGGAAAAGCCGGCATGAAGCAATCCGGCTTCCCGTTTATCTTCAAATAAGGTTGCTACCTCTTCGCCAAGGGCGGAAAATAATTTGATTACCACCTTGCCGGCAACAGGCAATGTAAAGTTGACCATGAAATAAGAATCGGCTGGATTGGGGAAAACGGAAAGAATAATTTTTTCTCCTTTCAAAACAGTTATTCTCGTTTCCACCATCAGTTCCGTCACCACAATGCTGTCGCAGCCGTCACGGCTGGCGAAGGTGTCAGTATATACTCCCGGTTCAGTTTGCCAGGCACCGCCAACGAAGAAGCTGTCGCCTTCGGAGATACTCCGGTTTGCCGAAATGAGATAGGATGAATCCACTCCTATGGTGATTTCCACCATGCTGTCACAGCCATTTTCATTGACAAAACTGTCGTAATAAATACCGGCTTCCGTGAACATGTTGTGGGATAGGAATAAGGTGTCGCCCCGGCAAAGAGCATAACTCACCCTTGAAGTAGTATGCGGCAACAGCTTCACCTGAGTTACCATCACGCTGTCACATCCGAATAATGTTGCAAAAGTGTCGGGATAAAATCCAGGGGTCCTTTGCCAGCCTCCCCCGGCAAAAACACTGTCGCCTTCGCAAAGGACAGCCTCTACGGTATCCTCCTGAACGGGTGGAAGAACATAGACTGAGGTGAGGATTACGAAATCACAAATCGCTCCGGGCACCGTGTCATAATAGTTGCCGTCTTGCTTTTGCCAGGCTCCCGCTGCAAAAATGCTGTCACCCTCGCACAGAAAAACATCTGCAATGACAACAGGAAGCGGCATCACAGCCAAATCGGTCACTACAATACTGTCGCATCCGAATGCCGTTGCGAATGTGTCACTGAACATTGCGCTGGTTTTCCAAAATGCTCCGTCCAGAAAAATGCTGTCGCCCTCGCAGATTTCATAGTAGCTGTTTCTGACATAAGAAGGATGAACGGTGAGGTGAGAAATCACGATGCTGTCAAGTCCTTCGGATGAAAGCAGCGTGTCATAATAAACCCCGGGAGAAGATTGAAAGCCACCTCCCGCATAAACGCTTTCACCTGCGCAGATTTCATAGCTGATATGGCTGACAAGATTCGGCATTCCGCTTTCAAAAACCGTAATCAATTGGTCAGCGGATACATTTGCAAATGAGAACCTTCCGCCTCCGGGCCATCTGACCACTACGCTGTCAACAGCCATTTCGTTCCCCAATCCGAAGTGGGCGATGCTGCTGTTTTGCGAAGCGTGGCTGGAGCCACCGTCAATTTCGCGAATCCATTTTCTGCCATCGCTGTAAACTTCCACGCGGCTGCCGAACCCGTCACGGTTGTTTTGCGTGCCGACTGTTTCCACTTTCAGCCAGTGATTTCCGGTGGAAATATCATTGCGGTAAAGCAGCACGTGCCAATCGTCATTGTTCAAAGTATCTTCTTCCACCACCGTCACCAGCAAGTCCAAATCCCCGTCATTGTCATAATCTCCCGCAGCCAGCCCCCTTGCACGTGAGGAATCGTTCACCCCTGCGATGACTGAAACGTCAGAGAATGTTCCGTCCGTGTTGTTTTTGTAAAGCTTGTTGGGGTCTTTCTCTCCTGTTTTAATGAAATCCGCGGCAGGAATATTTCCGTTCGCCACAAAGAGGTCAAGCCACGTGTCATTATCGTAATCCAAAAAAGCCGCGCCCCAGCCGGTGGTAAACAGCGAGTCCACATAGGTATTTGCCACTCCGGCAAAATCAGTGGTATCAAGGAAGATGCCGCTGCCGCTGTTATTGAGCAAAACATTTCTGCCGATGTTGGTAAGATAATAATCCAAATCATCATCTTCATCATAGTCGCCAACCGCGATGCCCATGCCGTAAATGGCTGCATCAGCTCCCGATGGCGTACTCACATCAGTGAATGCATCGAGGGGATATTCATTCCGGTAGAGTGCATCAGGCAGCACCCATTCTCCGAAATCATTTACTAAATGAATATCCACGTCATGGTCAAAGTCATAATCGGTGAATGCAGCGGCTAAGGAAGTGCCTTTGTTGTCAACCTGCAGTTGGGGAGCGACCTGCGAGAAGGTGCCGTTGCCGTTATTCATGTAAAGGAAGTTGGCAAACCCCGTATGGCTGAAACCGGCAATCTCATTCTGCGAATCGAAAATGAATCTGATGGAATCAACGTAGTTGGCGACATAAATGTCAAGGAAGCCATCGAGGTTGTAATCGCCCAAGGTGGCTGATACACTCCATGCATTGTGAACAATGCCTGCGCTCTGCGAGATATCGGTGAATGTTCCGTTGCCGTTGTTGCGAAAAAGAATATTTGGAACCATGTTGCGGAAAGACTCATCACGTCCCATCGTGGTGACGAAGATGTCACGGTCACCGTCATTGTCAATATCACCGGTCACCACGCCTACTGTGTAAATGCCGGGCTTAGTGATTCCTGCTGAAGATGATACATCGGTAAAGGTGCCGTCAGCATTGTTACGGTACAATTTATCGCGCTTCATGCCGCCAGCGATGTAGATATCGAGCCAGCCGTCATTGTTATAATCGAAAAAAGCACATCCGCCTCCGATAAGCGTGGGAGTGTAGGTCACGAAATCAATGCCTGACTGACGGCTTACCTCCGTGAAAAATTGAGCCGGAGAAAAAAGAGGATACAGCAAAAGCGCTGCCGTTATTCCGCCTCGGATTTTCATTATCAGAGATTAAATAATCATCTCCAAGTTAAGAAAAATGCGGTGCAGCCAAAGCCGCACAACCAACAGGGTGTCATACGCCACCCAAAAACAATCCGAATGAGTTATCACCGGCTGATTCAGCAGCTTCCTCCATCTTTGCCGGTTGCGGAGAACCCTGAATAAAATGCAATCAAGGCAAGCAGAAAAAAGATGTTTTATGAATGTTCATTTGTTTAAAGTTTGAGCAAAAGATGCGACTTTTAACCTCTTTCCCCAATTGACTACAATAAAAAAAAGCATGAGGCATGATGTGATTATTGTGGGAGCGGGCATAGTAGGGCTTGCCACCGCCCACCGCCTGCTTGAAAAAAAGCCTGCGCT
This sequence comes from Chitinophagales bacterium, assembly GCA_035575215.1. GTDB lineage: Bacteria > Bacteroidota > Bacteroidia > Chitinophagales > CAIOSU01 > DATLYB01. The sequence goes on along the minus strand of DATLYB010000058.1, from coordinate 1,714 downwards.
GAAAATCGCGGTGATTGAAAAAGAGAAGGAAGCTGCTATGCATCAAACCGGGCATAACAGCGGGGTGATACATTCGGGAATCTATTACAAGCCCGGCAGCCTGAAGGCAATTAACTGTGTGAACGGCTACAGCCAGCTCATAGCATTTTGCAGGGAGCACGATATTCCATTTGAGATTTGCGGAAAAATAATTGTTGCCGTAAAGCAAGAGCAGCTGCCGCTGCTGGAACGCATTTTTGAGCGCGGGGAGAAGAACGGCTTGAAGGGCTTGCGGAAGCTTTCTCCGCTGGAAATCAGGGAAATCGAGCCGCACGTGACTACAGGTATCCGGGGAATTTTTGTTCCGCAGGCGGGCATCATTGATTACAAAATGGTAGCTGAAAAACTGGCGGAGCTTATCTGCAAGAGGGGAGGCGAAATTATTTTCGGAGCCAAAGCTGAAAAAATCTTCATGCGTGAACAAGAAGCGGTGGTGCAAACCACAGCCGGTGATTTCACGGCATCGCTCCTGATCAACTGCGCGGGGCTTTATTCCGACACACTCGCACGCCTCACGCAGCCATCGCTCGACATACGCATCATCCCCTTTCGGGGGGAGTACTACAGGCTGAAACAGGATAAAGAGCATCTTGTCCGCAACCTGATTTATCCGGTTCCCGACCCGAACTTTCCGTTTTTAGGCGTGCACTTCACACGCATGATTCAGGGAGGCATCGAAGCGGGGCCTAATGCCGTACTCGCTTTCAGGAAGGAAGGTTACGCCCATACCGATTTTCATGCGGGCGAATTTTTTGAAACCCTTTTATGGCCCGGCTTCAGAAAGATTGCGCTTGCTTACTGGCGCACTGAACTGCAAGAACTGTACCGCTCGTTCAGCAAAAGCGCTTTTGCCAAAGCCTTGCAGGAATTGATTCCCGAAATCACCGCTGATGACCTTCAGCCGGGCGGCTCTGGCGTTCGCGCCCAGGCGGTTGACCGCAACGGCAACCTTGTTGACGATTTTCTGATACTTGAAAACAGGCGCGTACTCAATGTTTGCAATGCTCCTTCGCCTGCTGCCACTTCCAGCCTTTCAATCGGGGAGCATATTGCAGCAAAGGCTCTTGGGAAAATTTAGCGGGCTGCCTGCTCTCCCTGGCGCTTGCTGACCGAAAATCTTCACATCGCCCTGGTATAATGAATCTCGAGGCTCTTATATTCTTCGGACCCCGGATACTTCATGTACATCTCCATGATATGGTGATTGTCATCTGCTATTTTAAGCGTTTGCCGCACCTCCATGTCACTGCCTGTCATCGGGTCAATCTGATTGCCGGTGAAGTGAATGGTTTTACTGGTTTCGTCCCATGTGCCTTCCATCATCATAATACCGCTGCCCATGTTGTCAATCCAGGTGTTGACAAATTTTTTCTTCGCATTGTCGTATCCAAGAATGCTGATACCTTCAAATGGCATTCCTTCGAATGAGCCTGAGTGCTTTGCTTCCTGGTATCTGCCTCCGAGAATCATTCTGTTAGTTACCGTTGCGGTGCTTTTAGCCGGTGGCGCATCGGGGTTCATCCACATGGTGACGTCAGCGTTCCACACGCCATCAGATTTTGCCAGCATGGCGTGCATCTCGCCCGGAGTGGCGTATTCCTGCCATGCCTTCATCATGGCAGCTGAGTCCATAGGCGGAGCGGCTTCCGGCTGTGCCGCTGGTGATGATGTTTCG
>DATLYB010000057.1:0-7643 GCA_035575215.1 Chitinophagales bacterium | reverse complement strand
GCAAAGAAAACGATGGAGGAGAATAAATGAGAAACGTCCCTTTCATTGCCATTCTTCTTCTGCTGCTCGCATCGTGCGAGAAAGTGCCTCCGCTTGAAATTGATGAATCGGGAACTCCTCGGCTTGATACTGCAAGAGTTGACACGAAAAGCTATGAGGAGGTGAATCTTCCCTGCCAGCAGGTGCTCATTGTAGAAGCTGGTTTAGATGGCGGCAATAGTTTTGCGCTGTCCCTTATTCTTGCCGTATATGCAGAGTATGTGATATGGATTGATTCAAGCTACCGCTGGGCTCCCACGGGTGACACCACGCGCACTATCATTGTTCCTGACTTCCCTGGCGACAGGACTTACGAAGTGGAAATCTCCTATGCAATCGGGATTGAATACTTAGATACAAATTCGGGGGCATGGAGAGATTCCACTTTGATACTTCTGCTTAGCGATGAAATAATTATAAGAAGAAATAACATTCCTCTATATGTTATCCCTCATGCTTTTACACCCAATGGCGATGGATTCAATGACGAGTTCAAGATAGCTGCCATTTGCTTCAGCACAAGCCGTTTGCGGATTTTCGACACTTTTTCCAACACGCTTCTCTTTGAAAGCCGTGAGATTAACTCCGGATGGGACGGCACTTATGAGGGAAAGAAGATGCCCGTGGAGGAATACCGGTATCAGTTTGAGATTGCTTCCGTTAATAATCAGGTGTTCGAAACGGAAGGATATTTACAATTGATTCGCTGAATCATGCGTTCATTTGCATACTGCCGACCATGAAACCACTTTGCTTTCTTCTGCTGCTTGCATTGTTTTCTTACCACGGATTTGGACAATCGGAAAATCAAATTGAAAAACAGGAGTCTGCCGCCAAAAATTATTTCTATCTCAGCCCGTTCAATTTAATTGTCAGCCAGTTTTTGGTCGGCTACGAAAGGGATTTCAGCCGCAATCATGGTCTTGCCATCCTGCCGGGTGTTATAGTTGATGACGGCTATTATTCGGGCGTTGAACTGGGAGTTTCAGCCGAGATGCAGTACCGTTATCACATGGTGTCAGTCGCTAATCCGCGCGGGAGGGCTAAGAATGATTTCCGCTTTGATTTTTATTTCGCCCCGTTTGCCGCTTATCAGTATCTGCAGTATAATGACGAGATTGACAGCTATTATAACGGCTATAACTATGTCTATATGTATGACTCAGTTAATATTCATGGCGTCAGCGGAGGCATCCTGTTTGGAACCAGGTTTGTGTTTTTTGAACGTTTTTCCATTGATGCTTATGCAGGCGGTGGGGTTAAATACTCCGATAATAAAGTCAATTATAGTGATATTTTCCGCGAAGGCTACACCGGCATTATCGGCAAGGTAAACCTGCAGATTGGCGTGGCGTTTTGAGCCGTACTAATCATATCTCACCCCGCCACCAGCTTCTTATACCTGAACTTCTTCACTACATCACCCTGCCGCTGCTTTCTGTTTTCTTCGTAGTCACTGAAGCCGCCTTGGTAGTAACAGACCTGCCCATCGCCTTCGAAGGCGAGGATGTGGGTGCATACGCGGTCGAGGAACCAGCGGTCGTGCGAAATGATTACCGCACAGCCCGCATAGTTTTCGAGCGCCTCTTCGAGGGCGCGCATGGTGTTGACGTCCAGGTCGTTGGTGGGTTCGTCCAGCAGGAGCACGTTGGCTTCTTCGCGCAGCGTTAGGGCGAGGTGGAGGCGGTTGCGCTCGCCACCGGAGAGCACCTTGACCTTCTTCTGCTGGTCAGCGCCATTGAAGTTGAAGCGCCCCACGTAGCCGCGCGAGTTGAGCTTCAGCTTGCCGAGCACAATCCACTCATCGCCATTGCTGATGGTTTCCCACACGGTTTTTTCGGGGTCAATGCTGACGTGCTCCTGGTCAACATAGGAAATTTTCACGGTGGGTCCGATTTCGAACGTGCCGCTATCGGGTTTGATTTCACCCATAATCATCCGGAATAATGTCGTTTTCCCCGCGCCATTCGGACCGATGATGCCTACGATGCCGCCCTGCGGGAGGCTGAAGCTGAGGTTTTCATAGAGCAATTTATCGCCAAAGCTTTTAGACACATTCTTTGCCTCGATGACCTTCGCTCCGAGGCGGGGACCGGGCGGGATGTAGATTTCCAACTGTTCATCTTTCTTCGTCACATCTTCGTTGAGCATTTTTTCATAATTTGCCAGACGCGCCTTTCCCTTGGCGTGGCGACCTTTCGCACCCATGCGCACCCACTCCAGTTCGCGCTGGAGGAGCTTCTGGCGCTTGGTTTCGGTTTTTTCTTCCTGCAGCAGGCGCTGCTGCTTCTGCTCGAGCCATGAAGAATAGTTGCCTTTCCAGGGGATGCCTTCGCCACGGTCAAGCTCCAGAATCCAGCCTGCCACGTTGTCGAGGAAGTAGCGGTCGTGCGTCACACAGATAACGGTTCCTTTATATTGTTCCAGATGATGTTCGAGCCAGAGGACGGACTCGGCATCGAGGTGGTTGGTGGGTTCGTCCAGGAGGAGGATATCGGGTTCCTGGAGGAGGAGGCGGCAGAGGGCAACTCTGCGCTTTTCGCCACCGCTGAGATTTTTGATGAGGGCGTCAGGCTCGGGGCATTGGAGGGCATCGAGCGCGCGGTGGAGGACGGTGTCAATCTCCCAGGCGTTGGCAGCGTCAATCTTGTCCTGCAGTTCGCCCATGCGCGCCATGAGTTTGTCCTGGTCGGCATTGGGGTCGCTGAACTTTTCGGTGATGGCATTGTACTCGTTGAGCATGTCGAAGATTTCCTTCCTTCCTTCGCGGACGATGTCGAGCACGGTCTTTGTGGGGTCGAGCTGGGGTTCCTGTTCGAGGATTCCCACTGAATAGTCGCGGTTGAACTCAATTTTTCCCTGGTAGTTGTCGTCAATGCCTGCGATGATTTTCATGAGCGTGGACTTGCCGGAGCCGTTCATCCCGATGATGCCGATTTTGGCGCCATAGTAGAAGGAGAGGTAGATATCTTTCAGTATCTGCCTGTTGGGAGGCACTGACTTGCTGACGCCCAGCATGGAGAAGATGATTTCTCTGGACATTTTGCGTTTTTGAATTTGAGGGCGCAAAATTACGAAAGGATTTTGGGTTTGTTATTTGTGGCTGGGAGGCTGGACACAAGCCTGCGCAGAAACTTGCGCTGGCTAATTCCCATTTTGAGATGCTGAGTTGCGCTGGAAGGAGAACACTGACGGGCAGGAGCACTACAGCAACACTTACGATTTTCATGAGCCAGGAATGAAAGCCACCCGCCAGTTCGGGGCTTTTTTAAAAAGAGATGCATTTGGAGATTGAGCCGGTCAGCTTCAAGGTGGTAGGGAGGCTGACGGGTGTGCGTTCCCGGAAACTTCACCGATGGTACAAAGATGCATTGAGCGGTTACGTGCGGGCGCAGGAGAACGTAGAAATCGCCCGTCACGACATCATCACCAAATCCGGAGAGCGAAAACGTATTCCCATCCTGGAGCCTGCGCACATCGGGGCACACATGGCTATAGATGAAAAATATTTGAACGAGGAATTCTACACAGTGCTCACCCTGAAACGGGCAAGATTGCCTTGCTGGCTCAAACCACCGATAAAAAAGAATCGGTTGAGCTGAATCAGCCGATTCGGAGATAGGTGGCTGGAAGTCAAAACCATCAGCCGCGACCTGAGCCCGGTGTACGACTGGGTGTGCCGCGAATCATTCTGGAATGCAGGGCAGGTAGCCGATAAATTTCATGTCATCAAATTAGCTGTCGAGCAAATTGCAGGAATTAAGAATCTGCCTGCGCCAGCAAGAGCTCAACCGCATCAAAGAACAACAAGCCCGGCACTTAGCCCCGACTTGCAAGGCTCCGGATTAAAAAATTCCTGTCTCTGTTGTTTTGATTGCTTCAATCCAATATCTTTGCACGCCTTTAAGTGGCTAACAGGTCAGATTAACTAATAAACGACAATGAATACACTCAGCTACAAAACAATTTCAGCCAATGACAAAAGCGTCAAGCGCGATTGGTATATCGTGGATGCTGAAAACAAGACCCTGGGCAGGCTGACGTCACGAATCGCCTATGTGTTACGCGGGAAGAACAAGGCATACTACACCCCTCATGTTGACTGCGGGGATTACGTGGTGGTGGTGAATGCCGGGAAAGTGCGTTTTACGGGAAAAAAATGGACCGAGAAGGTTTACATCCGTCACACGGGTTATCCCGGAGGGCAGCGTTTCAGTACGCCCAAGTCGGTAGCTGCCAAAAAACCGGAGTGGATGATTGAAGAGGCTGTCAAGCACATGCTGCCTAAAACCAGTCTGGGCAGGAAGATGTTCAAAAAGCTTTTCGTCTATGCTGGCAGTGAACATCCCCACAAATCACAAAATCCAAAACCATTTAATTTTTGACACATGAGCGCTGAAAACATGACTGTAGGACGCAGGAAGGCAGCCGTAGCGCGCGTTCTGCTCCAGAAAGGAACCGGCAACATCACCGTGAATGGAAAAGATTACAAGGAGTATTTTCCCATGCTTCACCTGCGCGAGCGGGTAGAACAGCCCCTTGCTCTCGTTGAATCAAATGAGTATGATTTGCGCGTCAATGTAAACGGTGGCGGCATCAAGGGGCAGGCTGACGCGGTGAAGCTGGCGATAGCCCGCGTATTCGTTAAGGTGAATCCCGAAAACAGACCCAAGCTGAAAGCTGCCAGTCTGCTGACGCGCGATGCGCGCGAGGTGGAGCGGAAAAAAGCCGGCTTGCGCAAAGCAAGGAAGCGCTCCCAATTCAGCAAACGTTAATTTCAGAATTACAACTCTTAAACGCATGGAACAAATCACCCATCAGGCGCTGCTGGACGCAGGCGTCCACTTCGGGCATCTCAGGAAGAAATGGAATCCCAAGATGCTCCCGTTCATCTTCATGGAAAAGAAAGGCATCCATATCATTGACCTTTACAAAACCAAAGAGAAGCTGGAAGAAGCCGCCGCAGCGCTGAAATCCATTGCCCGCTCGGGCAAGAAAATTCTGTTTGTCGCCACCAAAAAACAGGCGAAGGGTATCGTGGAAGAGTGCGCCAAAAAAGTAAATATGCCTTACGTCACAGAACGCTGGCTGGGCGGCATGCTCACCAACTTTGCCACCATCCGCAAGTCGGTGAAGAAAATGCAAAGCATCGATAAGATGCTCAGCGACCCGGGCTCGGCTGAAGCCATCACCAAAAAAGAGCGGCTCGTGCTGACGCGTGAAAAGGAGAAGCTTCAAAAAGTGCTTCAAGGCATCGAGCAGCTCAACCGTCTGCCCGCTGCTGTTTACGTGGTGGACATCAGCCATGAGCACATTGCATTGGCTGAAGCGAACAAGCTGAACATCACTTCCTTCGGAATAGTGGATACCAATTCTGACCCTACCAAGGTTGATTTCCCGATACCTGCTAATGATGATGCCTCCAAGTCAATCACCATTATCACACAGTATCTGACGGAAGCCATTCTGGAAGGATTACAGGAGCGCAAGAAAGACAAAGACGAAATGGATGCCAAGGTAGCCGAAACCGGGGTGGAAGAAGAAGTCGCTGAAACAGGCGAAATGAAGGCTGAGGTGGAAGAGAAATTTGAAGGAGAAGTGGAAGAGGTGTATGAAAGTGAAGAGGATGCTACCCAAAAGGAAGTGAAGCAAGCAAAACTGGCTGCAAGAAAAAAAGAAGCGGAAAGAAAGCCCGTGAGGAAAAAATAGGTGAATAATTAAATTAAACTGTTACAGGAAATATGTCAGCAACAATCACCGCTCAGGCTGTAAATGAATTAAGGCTAAAAACAGGTGCCGGCTTGATGGACTGCAAAAAAGCTCTTGCAGAATCCAATGGCGATATGCAGGCTGCCATTGACTATCTGCGCAAGAAAGGAGCTAAGGTTTCAGAGCTTCGCGCTGGAAAGGCGGCCAATGAAGGTGTTGCCATCGCCAAAACTTCACCCGATGGAAGGACCGGAGTGGCAATCAACTTAAGCAGCGAAACGGATTTTGTGGCAAAGAACGATGAGTTCGTTTCATTCGCGCAGCAGGTTGTTGACCTCGCCCTGCGGGAGCAACCCGACTCGCTGGATGAATTGCTGAATCTCTCCATCAACGGAAACTCCGTGAAGGACCGTCTCAATGATTTGGTGGGAAAAATCAATGAAAACATCAAGCTGTCAAAATACGAGAAGCTTTCAGGAGAAGCGGTGGTGGCATACAATCACTCCAACAAGGTAGCCGTGCTGGTTCAATTGAACAAGCCGCTCAGCCCCACGGTGGAATCCATCGGAAAGGATATCGCCATGCAGGTAGCCGCGATGAATCCGGCAGCCATTGACCCCGCCAGCGTGGACCAGGCTACCCTTAACCGTGAGCTGGAAATCGGGAGGGAGCAGGCGCGTGCCGAAGGCAAGCCCGAAAACATGCTGGACAAAATCGCGCAGGGCAAGCTCCAGAAATTCTTCAAGGAAAGCACTCTCCTCAATCAGCAGTTTGTAAAAGACCATAACAAAACCGTGGAGCAGGCGCTGAGAGAAGCAGACAAGGAACTGAAAGTAGTGGCGTTTAAACGCGTGACGCTCGGTTCATAAAATGGAGCCGCAAACGGTTCGTTTTTAATGTGCAATCCGAAACCGATTTCCGTTTTGGCAATGTGCGCAGGAGAGGTAACCGATTTCAGTAAATTCAAAATTCTCAATAATGAACCTCTCCAAAACCCTTCTGTTCGCTGTCTTCTCAGCAATTCTCGTTTTTTCATCCTGCAAACCCAAGGAACAGACCAAGTATCCTTATGAGTCTGTTCACAACGACCCGCTCAACGCACGCATCTACACGCTGAAGAACGGGCTGAAGGTTTATCTCACAGTCAACTCCCGTGAGCCGCGCATACAAACTTATATCGCAGTGAGAGCCGGCTCTAAATTCGACCCGAAAGAAACCACCGGTCTTGCACACTACCTTGAGCACATGATGTTCAAAGGCACGCAGGACTTTGGCACGCTGGATTGGGAAAAAGAGAAAATCATGCTCGACACCATCTCCGCTCTGTATGAACTGCACAAAAACACGGCTGACCCCGAGCAGAAAAAGAAGATTTACCACCGGATTGACAGCATTTCTTATGAAGCGTCTAAACTCGCTGTGCCCAATGAATACGATAAGATGATGACTTCATTGGGAGCCAAAGGCACCAACGCATACACCTGGGTAGAGCAGACGGTTTACGTCAATGATATTCCTTCCAACGAACTGGAGAAATGGCTCTACCTCGAATCGAACCGCTTCCGCACGCTGGTGCTGCGGCTGTTCCACACGGAACTGGAAACAGTGTATGAAGAATTCAACCGCGCACAGGACAATGACTACCGCAAATCATGGGATGCAGTGCAAAACGGATTGTATCCGAGCCATCCTTACGGAACGCAGACTACGCTTGGCGAAGGCGAACATCTGAAGAATCCCTCGATGGTGAACATCCACCGTTATTTCGACCGATATTATGTACCCAACAATATCGCCATTTGCCTGTCAGGCGAGCTTGACCCCGATAAAACCATTGCGCTTATTGACAAATACTTTGGCGGCTGGCAGCCGAAAGAAGTGCCCCCGGTAATATT
>DATLYB010000056.1:0-5448 GCA_035575215.1 Chitinophagales bacterium | reverse complement strand
GAAGGAATGATGCAACTCGTTCCTTCCCTTAACTCCAACATCTTTGTTGCCATGCCTTCAAAAACTCAGCGTAGTTTTAACCCGCAAATACCACATTACTGAATGACCGGTTTAGTCCACTTTGGTCTGACGACATACATTCTTTAATGTATTTTCCTTTTTCCTCTTTTTCCGCAAGGTTGTTTTGCTGTTTAAATCTTTCGAGCGTTTCCTTGAGGTCATCCATGTCAATCGGCTTCAGCAGGTAATCGAAAGCCGCGTTTTTAATCGCCTTGATGGCATATTGGTTATAGCCTGTGGCAAAGATGAAAGTGGGATTGAACCCCGCTTCCCTCACTTCTTTCACTACATCGAAGCCTGATTTGCGCGGCATCTCCACGTCAATAAATACAAGCGCAGGTTCGTGGTAAATGATTTCTTTCACCGCTTCGTCCGGGTCTCCGATTTTTGCAAGCACTTCAATTTCCTTGTGCATCTTCAGCAATGACTCCAGCCGTTCGCGGGCAAGCTCTTCATCGTCAATGATGAGGCAGGTGATTGCTTTCATGTGAAAAAGCTTACGCTTTATAGGTTACAGTTTACGATTGCATTGGAACCATGTAAATCGTAAACTGTAAACAACTTAACCCAAATGTATAAAAATTACCGCTTCCGTTCCTGCTGCGGTTCCGTCAGGATGACGCAGGTCGCTGACGGTATATGCGATTTTGGATTTCGTGAGGCTGAAGTAGAGTTGCAACATCTCATCCAGTATTTTCATGCCGCGCCCGGTGCTCTGGCTGGCGTATTCTTTTGCTTTCTCCCGCCCGATGCCGTTATCTCTCACGCGAATCACGAACTGCCCGTCATTGCGGCTGACAGTGATGTGGAGCCTGCCGCCCGATTTCAGGTGCCGCAGTCCGTGCTTCACGGCATTTTCGGCAAACGTATGCACGAGCATCTTGGGCACCTGCAATGTGCCGTCCATGCCGGCATCCGTTTTAATCTCGTAATCGAAGGCATCATGTAGCCGGAATTTTTCGAGCGCGAGGTAGGTGTCTACCTCCTCGAGTTCTTTTTCGAGGGGCAGGAAGATTTGGTCGGCACTCAGCAGCGAGGAGCGCAGCAGTTTGGCGTATTTGCCGAAGACGTAATTCGCCTTGTCGGTTTCCTGTTTGTAATAAAGCGTGCCAATCGAGTTGAGGATGTTGAGACTGAAATGCGAATCCAACTGGGTGCGTGCCGACTTAAGCTGGAATTCGGCTAGCTTCTTCTCCGCTTCGTAGCGCTGGCGGGCGCGCTGCCGCTGGATATAGCCAAGCAGCCAGGCTAACAGCGACATGCTGAGCAGCACGCCTCCCCATGCCGGATACTTCAGATAATAATAGGGATTTTTGGAATAGTGGTAGATGTATGACGTATTCTCACCAACGATAAACAACTTCGGTTGCTCAGCGCCTTTCTGAATGACCGTACAGGGTCCGATGGGTTCTTCTTCAAACAAGTGAATGCTCACCGGCTCCGAAAAATCGCTGCGTGTGATGATGAATTTGTTGCTTCCGCGAAAGACAATTTCTTTTTCCCCGTTTCCATCCGCATCCAATACAGTTTCTCCATTTTTCAAAAGACCCCCCATTACTCCGGGCACTTTGTATTGTTTTATTATGACAAGGTTGCTGTCAAATTCCTCTATTTCACCATTCCCATAAACGAGAAATAATTGGTCTCTGTTTTTATGGCTTAACGTAAGCAAATTAACAGACTCGAATTTTCTTCTATTATATCTATCATAAGGTTTCAGGGTATCCGATTTCACCAATTCGCCTGTTGCAGAATATAGCTGCATCATCATGCAGTCCTGCATGTGACTCTCATAGTTATAGAAAGCCGCAATACGCATATCATCACCAATGCGAAAAGGAGCTACACGGAGTATAGAAGAATATTCCCCCACTCTGACCGGTTCGAATAAAAATTGAGCCTGCAGGTTGAATGCCATCAGCCAGCAATATTTGTCATGATAAGGAACAAGGGAATCTTCAGGGTAATTGCCAACCGATTGAGCATTAACCAATATTTCCGGCAAACCATCATTATTGAGGTCATCAGTTTCATAGCCGTTTATCATCGCCCCGCTCTCTGGAGAAGAAAAAACCGAATCATTTTTTACATCAAACACAAACAACTTGCGCGGATAGAGGGAGAATCCGCTGGCAGTTATGAAATATAATCTGCCTGAACCGGTATTGTCTTTAAAATGAATGGGGTCAATTCTCAATTCAGCCTTTCCATTCTTTAGCGCAAAGCATGTGATGAATCGCGAATGGGACGGACTGGGCTTATTGAAAGGCTCAAACCAGTTGATAAACAGCGAATCCGCCCGGCTGGTGAAAAGAAACACTTCGGTGAAGCCGTTTCCGTTATGGTCGCCAAAAGCCAAGGCGGAATAAGAATGCTTTGGGTAAGGAAAATTCCACTGGTCAATGACTTTACCCTTATCGTAAACCAAAACCCTTGTAGGATTTAAATCTGCTTCCAAAATTTGTATTTCGATTTCTTCGCTATAGCCGTCCCCGTCAAAATCATAATACCAGTAAAACTTGTCTTTCGAATCAATTTCTTCAAGCAGATCCGCACTGTATTTATCGAATGAAGGCAGCGCGAAGGCGACAATCAGTGCGGATGCCAGCAAGGTAAGCGCTCCCACTGCTATAAGAGGCAGCCACTTTTTCAGCTTTGCTGCGAGCATCAGGACATGGATTGCCTGTGTATTGCAACAGGTGATGAAATTCGCACTATGAATATACAAAAAAATAACCGTCTCTGTTCCAGCAGGCTGAAATGATTCCGCAGCGGTGATTTCTTAATTTTACCCCCCATGCAAGTACCCGTTTACAAGCCCAGAAACCACGTGCGGATTGTTACTGCCGCCTCGCTGTTTGACGGGCATGATGCCGCCATTAACATCATGCGCAGGATGATGCAGGCTTCGGGGGCGGAGGTGATTCACATCGGGCACGACCGCTCAGTGAAGGAGATTGTTGACTGCGCCATTCAGGAAGATGCGCAGGCGATTGCCGTCACCTCTTACCAGGGCGGTCACATGGAGTTTCTGAAGTACATGAAAGACCTGCTGAAAGAAAATCATGCCGGGCATATCAGGATTTTTGCGGGCGGAGGCGGCACCATTCTTCCCGATGAAATCGAAGAGCTTCACCAATACGGCATCACGCGCGTGTATTCGCCCGATGACGGCAGGGCGATGGGCTTGCAGGGGATGATAAATGATTTGCTGAAAGCCTGTGACTTCAGCCCCCTTCAGCCTCCCCCTTTGGGCGAGGTGCTGAAAGCATCGTCCGTAAGCCATAACGGGGAAATCATTCACCTGCTTGAAAAAAAAGATAAAAGGCTGATTGCGCAGCTCATCAGCCTTGCCGAAAATGAGCCTGAAATTTTTGAGAAATTAAAATCTAAAATCAGGGAAGCTGCTTCCGGCTCCCTCTCAAAAGGATGGGGGGTGGTGCTCGGCATCACCGGAACGGGCGGTGCCGGGAAATCATCCCTGGTGGATGAACTCGTGCGGAGATTCACTGCCGATTTCAAGGACAAGACAGTGGGCATTCTTTCCGTTGACCCGTCAAAGCGCAAGACAGGCGGAGCTTTGCTTGGCGACCGTATTCGCATGAATGCCCTCAGCGAGCGCGTGTATATGCGCTCGCTCGCCACGCGTCAGGCGAACCTGGCGGTGTCAAAATACATCACCGATGCGATTGATATTCTCAAGGCGGCTAAATATGATTTGATTATCCTTGAAACATCAGGCATCGGGCAGGCTGACACCGAAATCGTGGACATTGCGGATGTGTCGCTCTACGTGATGACGCCCGAATATGGCGCTGCCACCCAATTGGAAAAAATTGACATGCTTGACTTCGCAGATGCAGTCGCCATTAATAAATGCGACAAGCGCGGTTCGCAGGATGCGCTGCGCGATGTGCGGAAACAATACAAGCGGAACCGTCAGCTGTTTACCGTGAAAGATGAAGAACTTCCCGTTTTCGGAACCATCGCTTCCCAGTTCAACGACCCGGGCATGAACCGCCTTTACAAGGCGCTCACCAAAATCATTTCGGAAAAAACCGGAGTGAAGTTTCAGTCAACGGTGAAGCTGCTGGAAGGCGAGTCTGAAAAGATTCATATCATCCCGGCAAACAGGATTCGCTATCTCTCCGAAATCGCGGAGAATAACCGCAGGTATGATGCCTGGGTGAAGCAGCAGGCGGAAATCGCGGGGAAATTATTCAGCCTGAAGCAAACGATTGAAATGTTGGAAGGCGCAGAAAAAAGTGAATTGAGGGAAAAGCTGGAGGCGGAATACCGGTTGCTGGAAAAACAGCTGGAGGCGGAGTGCAAAAAAATTCTTGAAAGCTGGCAGCAAAAAGTAAAGCAATACAAAGACGACTACTACCTGTTCCACGTTCGCGGCAGGGAGGTGAAGGTGAAAACTTTCTCCGAAACGCTTTCGCATACGCGCATCCCGAAAGTGGCGCTGCCGAAGTATCAATCGTGGGCTGACATTCTGAGATGGAGCCTGCAGGAAAACGTGCCCGGGGAATTTCCCTACACCGCAGGCGTGTTTCCATTCAAGCGGGAAGAGGAAGACCCCACGCGCATGTTCGCAGGCGAGGGCGGACCGGAGCGCACCAACAAGCGCTTTCATTATCTCAGCAGGAACATGCCCGCCAGGCGCCTTTCCACCGCCTTTGACAGCGTGACGCTTTACGGGCGCGACCCCGATTTGCGCCCCGACATCTACGGCAAAGTCGGCAACTCAGGTGTTTCGATTTGCTGTCTGGATGATGCAAAGAAGTTGTATTCCGGCTTCAACCTGTGCGACCCGAAGACGTCCGTCTCGATGACGATTAACGGTCCGGCTGCGACCATCACCGCATTTTTCATGAACGCAGCCATTGACCAGCAGTGCGAGCTGTACATCAGGCAGCATGGATTGGAGAAAGAAGTAAGGGAAAAAATACAGGCGTATTTCAAACACAAAGGATTTCCTCAGCCCGAATATCAGGGGGAACTTCCCGAAGGAAATGACGGACTCGGTTTGATGCTGCTCGGAATCACCGGTGATAAAGTGCTGCCGGGTGACGTGTATGAAAAAATCAAAGCCGGTACGCTCTCGCAGGTGCGCGGCACCGTGCAGGCTGACATCCTCAAGGAAGACCAGGCGCAAAACACCTGCATTTTCTCCACCGAATTCTCACTCAAGCTGATGGGCGATGTGCAGGAATATTTTGTGAAGCACAAAGTGCGCAATTTCTATTCTGTTTCCATCAGCGGCTATCACATTGCCGAGGCGGGCGCCAATCCGGTTACGCAGCTTGCCTTCACGCTGGCAAACGGTTTCACCTATGTGGAATATTACCTCAGCAAGGGAATGAAGATTGACGACTTCGCTCC
>DATLYB010000055.1:0-6514 GCA_035575215.1 Chitinophagales bacterium | reverse complement strand
CTGACGGCAACGGTTGCACAAATACGGCAAATTCATCCGTCACCCTCCATCCATTGCCCGTTGTGGACGCGGGACCCGACCAGACCTTCTGCGAGCAGAATATCCCCGTGCAGCTGACCGGCACTCCCGCCAATGGAACGTGGAGCGGAACCGGGGTCTCCGCAACCGGAAGCTTCAACCCGCTGACAGCCGGTGTCGGCTCGCACACCCTCACATACAGCTTCACCGATGGAAACAGCTGCACGGGCAGCGATGATGCCGTGATGACGGTGATTGTACCCACGCTTGCCCATGCGGGCAATGACTTTCCGCTGTGCGTGAATGCCTCGCCCGTTGATTTGAACGTGCGGAACAATCCCGCGCCTGCCGGAGGAACATGGAGCGGTAATGGCGTGGCAAATAATTTCTTCACAGCGGCAAATGCAGTTATAGGACAAAACACGCTGATTTATTCCATCGGCACGGGAACGTGTTTGTCAAGGGACACGGTGATTGCTACCGTCAATCCGCTTCCAGCCATCACCGTCAATTCGCCTTCGGTGTGCGCGGGAAATTCCGTAACGCTTACAGCCAACGGTGGCATTACTTACGTTTGGTCGCCTGCCACCGGCTTGAGCGCAACAACAGGCACAAGCGTCATCGCTACGCCCGCCAGCAGCATCACTTACACTGTCACCGGAACTGACGGCAACGGTTGCACAAATACGGCAAATTCATCCGTCACCCTCCATCCATTGCCCGTTGTGGACGCGGGACCCGACCAGACTTTCTGCAACACCAACACGCCTGTGTCCTTTACCGGAAATCCTGCTAACGGAATTTGGAGCGGCACAGGCATCACTTCTGCAGGAATTTTTAACCCGTCACAAGCAGGCGTGGGTGTTTGGCCGCTTACCTATTCTCTCACCGATGCAAATAATTGCACCAATCACGATACCACGCACGCAACTGTGGCGGACCCGCAACTTGCTGATGCAGGTCCCGATGTTGCGATTTGCGTGACCGGCTCAGCCGTTGACCTCACCACCATTGGCGCAACGCCAGCGGGCGGAATATGGAGCGGCACGGGTGTGATTGCAAATGTGTTTTATCCGATTACTGCCGGAGTCGGGCAGCACGCGCTGACATATTCTTATGGAACAGGAACATGCCAAACCAGCGATGCTGCAAGCGCAATCGTGAATCCGCAGCCGGTGCTGTCGGTCAACTCACCGGAGATTTGTTTCCGCGACACAGCGGTGCTCACGGTTTTCGGGGCAGATAATTACGTATGGAATCCGATGAATGAACTGAGCGTAATTGGCGGCTCCACCGCGCTGGCTTTTCCGGCAGCCACCACCGCTTACATGATTATCGGAACGCTGGCAGCAACGGGCTGTTCGGACACCATCATCAGCACGGTGACGGTTCATCCGCTGCCTGCGGTGGATGCAGGTCCTGATCAAACCGTATGCAATCAAAATTTTTCAACACAACTCAATGGCACTCCATCGGGCGGAACGTGGTCGGGAAGTTTCATTACACCAAGCGGCTTGTTCACTCCCGGTGGAAATCCCGCTGATACGGGCAGCTACACGGTGATATACACTTTCACCGACACGAATAGCTGCGCAAATTCCGACCATGCGGTTGTAAAAGTGATTGAACCGGTATTTGCGGCTGCCGGTCCTGACCGGTCATTCTGCGTGGACGATGCTCCGGCAGCGCTGACGGGTTTCTCGCCTGCAAGCGGAGGAATATGGTCGGGCAATGGAATTGAAAATCCGTCAACGGGATTATTCAATCCGTCCATCGCGGGCGCTGGCAGCACGAAGCTGTTTTATGCCTACGGCAGCGGGACATGCGCCACGCGCGACAGCGTCATTATCACCGTCCATCCCATCCCCACGCCTGCCGCAACATTCAACATCACCTGCATCGGTGACACGACTTTCTTCACCGACATCAGCACTGCAAATGCCGGCACACTCACATCCTGGAATTGGAATTTCGGTGACGGAACGACAAGCTCACTTCAAAATCCGTCACACATTTATTCGAATGGAAATTTTTCCGTGACGTTTGGAGTGGAGAATTCCTTCGGATGTGATGATGAGGTAAATCTTTCGGTCGTAGTGCATCCGCTGCCCACCGTAGCTTTCACGCATGACAGCATGATTTGCCCCGACAGCGCCTTGCAGATTTATCTCACTGCGGCTGATGCGCTCAATTACTATTGGGATTTTGGCGATGGCACAACGGGAACGGGAATCAATCCAACTCACTCCTACTCCAATGTCGGAGTATATCAAATCAAGCTTGTTGCTGAAACGCAATTCGGCTGCACCGATAGCGCGACCAGCCGCGTGCGCGTGCCGGAGCCGCCTAACGCATTCTTCACGTTTAATCCGAAGGAAGGCTGCGCCCCGCTCGATGTTTCGTTCTATCCGCTGCTGCCGCCCGACTGGACGGGCTTGCGCTATATGTGGATTTTCGGCAATGGAGACACTACGTTTAATCCGATACCGCCCGACCATATTATTTACCCTGCCGGAGCCAATGGGGCAGACACTTCGTATGTCGTTGAATTTTATGTTTTCAGCCACACGTGCCAGAACTTCGGGAAGCACGCTGACACCGTGAAGGTGCTGAACACTCCACCCGCGGTGGTCACAGCGGATTTCACTCCTGGGTGCGGGAAAACGGAGGTGACTTTCACCAATTCCACCGGCACCGTCTTCGATTCGCTGTTTATTGATTATGGCGATGGCACGGCTGAAATCATTCCAGCTGCCGATGTGTATTTCAATCATACGTTTTTCAATGCGGGCAGCAGCGATGTCACCTACACGGTAAATTATTACGCCACCGGGGCAGCGTGCAGTTCCGTTCCCGGGCGGATTCCGGTCACCGTATATCCCAACACCGTGAAGCCGGGTATCCGCCTGGCTCCGAATGACGCCTGCGTTGGCGGAGAATTTACCCTGACAAACGCGTCTTCCGGTGGAGCGTATTATTTCTATGACCTCGGGACGGGGAGCGTTTTTCCGAATTCCAACTCATCGGACGTCATCAGGTTCAGCTTTGCGGATACGGGCACATACATGATTCGTCAATATGTTTATTCGGCAGACTCATGCAGCTTCGGCAAAGACTCAGCAGTGGTGCACGTGCGTCCGCTGCCGCTGAGCGATTTTCAGTATGATGTGCCTTCACCTGACTGTGATGGCGCTGAAGTGGTTTTCACCGGCAGCGCTTCCGGCTCGATAAAAAACATCTGGAACTTCGGAGACAACACGGTTGCCGCGGAGGCGGATTCACCAAGGCATATTTTTACCAGCCCGGGAACCTATGAGGTGACGCTGACTGCGGAAAATGAATTCGGCTGCAAAGCGAGCATCAGCAAACCCGTGACGGTTGACTTCCTGAAAAAAGGATTGTACGTGCCGAATGCGTTCAGCCCCGAATTTGGTGACGAAAAGGTGCGCGAGTTCAAGCCGGCAGGGCAATGCCTTGAATACTATCATTTACATATCTACAACACGTGGGGAGAATTATTGTGGGAAACCTATGAGCTGACGCCCGATGGACAGCCCGCCAAAGGCTGGGACGGCAGGCATATAAAAACGGGCTTGCTGCTGCCGCAGGATGTGTATGTGTGGAAGATTGAAGCCACTTTCATGAACAGTTCCGTGTGGCGCGGGAAGGAATATGATGACAGGGTGAGGAGGATTGGGAGCGTGACGCTGCTGAGGTAGAGTTTAAATGTTAGAGGTTAGATTATGAAACGAGAGATAAAAAATCAGCATCCGGTTGGTGAGTCACAAGTGACGAGCCGCTTTCTTACGCGCGACACGCGGCTCGCAATCCGTGACTTGCTGCTGTTATTTCTCACATCTCTCATCTCATGCCTCACATCTCTTAAAGCCCAGGACCCCAACTTCTCACAATTCGAAATGAACCCTCTCTACTACAATCCAGCGTATGCCGGCAGCGTGACGGATTTGCGGTTCGGCATCAATTACAGGAATCTGTGGTTCAACGTGCCGGGCATAAAATTTCCGGGACCGCTTTCCACCTATAGCTTCTATGCCGACAAGCAGTTCAGCAATGCGCTGATTGGCGGGCTGGGAGCATTTATCTATCAGAATTTCAAGGGCGAGGGATATCTGCGGCATACATCGGGCGGCTTCATTTATTCATGGCGCATGCCCACGCAAAGCGGTGATTACTTCCTCAGCTTCGGAACCAAGATCTACATTAACCAACTGAAGATTGACTGGAGCCGCCTGGTTTTTTCCGACCAGGTGGACCCGGAACGTGGTTATCTCACAACGCCATCGGCTTTTGTTCCGCAAAATGAGGGCAAGAAAGTTTATCTCGACATTGATGCCGGCATGACCTTTGGCTTCAATGTTTTCCAAAGCAAGCCTGACGAGCAGAAATGGACGAATGAATTCAGCTTTGCCGCAGCACATCTGGTAAGACCGGATGTGTCGCTGAACGAAATCGAGTCACCACTGCCGATGAAGTTCACCGCGATGTATAACACCAGCTTTCCGCTCTCAAAAAACAAATTTTACTTAAATCCGAAAATCCTTTTTGAAAAGCAGGACGATTTCCGGGCTTTCACCTACGGGTTCAACGTCTATGTGGTGAAGCGGCATCCGTTCAAAAGCGCTTTCTCGCAATTCTATTTCACCAAGCCGCTGTATCTGGGATTTTATTTCCGCAACCCGAAACTCAATGATTTCAAGAATACCAAAAGCCTGATTTTCGCTATTGGTCACACCGGAAAATTCTCCCAGAGCGATACGCGCTACCAGCTGGGAGTGAGTTATGATTTCACGGTTGGCGGGTTGAATCTTTCAACATGGGGGGCGCTGGAGATTTCAGCCACAATCATCCTTGCCACCAAGAGTATCGCCAAAAAAGCAAACCGTTATTGCCCCCGGTTTAATACGGGTGCGCTGAGCCCGGTGAATTAAAGGGACCTCGCAGTTGCAAGCTGCTATAAATTTTAATATCCCATTGCCAAAAACCAACAGATAAGGTTTCGTTTGGGTCGGCACGACCGGCAATAAAACCGATGTTGCACGGAACCGGAGGCAGCTACCCCACGTCTGGCGCAAGCTTCAGCCTGTGACTTTTAACCCTGAGCGTCCATATCACCGGAAAATTATTTTCTGAACGCACCGGACTTCCGCTTCGGGCGGATAATTATTTTCCAACGGGTGAAGCCCTGTATTGGCGCACATCCTTCCGGCAACTGATTATCATCCGTTTTTCCGGAAGCTGAATTTCCGGTTGCCGCGTGTTTTGCACTTTGACCAAAGGTGCGCCCGGTGGGAGGAGTTTTCCGAAACGTGCACCGGCTCATCGGCTCATTCATTTAGCGATGAGCGATGGCTTTTGCCTCCGAAATACTTCGAGTAATTTTCGATGTTTTTCCGAATCACCTCATAGGCTTTTTCCTTCCCGAAAAATTCCTCCACTTCAATCTTGCGGTTCTCCAGAATTTTATAATCCTGGAAGAACCGCTTTATCTCCACGGTGGTGTGCGGAGGCAGTTCGTCAAGCGAGTCAATGTAGCTGACGGCAATGTCTTGCTGCGCCACGGCAATGATTTTGTCATCCAGTTCATTGCGGTCTTTCATGCGCATCATGCCGATGACTTTGGCTTCCACCAGGCAGCGGGGCGGCAGTTCAATCTGCGAAATCACCAATATATCGAGCGGGTCTTTGTCTTCATGATAGGTTTGGGGAATGAAGCCGTAGTTGGCGGGATAGTGCACCGAGGAGTACAGCACCCTGTCGAGTTTTATCAGCCCGGTGGGCTTGTCAATCTCATATTTGCCCTTGCTGCCTTTGGGAATTTCAATAAGAGCGATGACGACTTCAGGAATTTTATCACCGGGAGATATGTCGTGCCAGGGATGCATTTCAGGCAAGGCTCAGAATGATGTCAAACTCCTGTTTTTTCAGCGGCATCACCGACAGGCGCGCCTGACGCACGAGATGGATGTCTGAGAGGCGCTTGTCCGCCTTGATTTGTTGGAGGGTGACGGGTTTGGGCAGCGCTTTCAGGGGCGCCAGGTCAACGGCAACCCAGGGTTCGCCTTTGGCGGCTGTGGGGTCGGGATAATGTTCCTTCACTACTTTGGCAATGCCCACCACGGCTTTGTCGGTCTGGCTGTGGTAAAAGAGCACCTGGTCGCCATTCTTCATCATCTTCAGATTATTTCGGGCAATAAAATTTCTCACGCCCGTCCACGCGGTTGATTTATCGCGCACCAGCTCGTTCCAGCCGTATTCTTCGGGGTCTGATTTCACAAGCCAATAGTTCATATTCGTAATCATAATGTGCACACCATGCACAAAGAAAGAGGCGGATGATGACCATTCATCCGCTGACCGTCAGTCATGGATGAATATCAACCTGTGTGTTTTTTATTCTGTTTTTTCAGAAGCTTCCGCTCCTGCAGATTCATTGCCGGCTTCTGTCTTCTTTTTTGACGGGCGCTTCGCCTTTGGC
>DATLYB010000054.1:0-3787 GCA_035575215.1 Chitinophagales bacterium | reverse complement strand
AATACTTCATCTCGCGTGAAAACGTCACCGTGAAATTCACCGCGCCCTGCGTCAAAATAAGGCTGAAACGGCAATTCTATCTTGGAAGGGACAATCGCTTCAACCCCGACTCCTCGGAAGTTATCATTTACACGAAGGAAGACGTCAAAATTTGGGACCGCTCAGTGGTGATTGCTGACATCTACACAATGAAAGAACTGGAAGTAGAGGAAGGTACTCCGCTGGTGCCCACCGTGATGATTGGATTTTTCATTGCCAACAACATTATCGGGGAGGAATACTCTCAATGGTACACAAATCCTGCCTGCGAATGCAGGCTGATGCCTGCCCCAAAGCTGACGTTGAATGATGATGATAATGATAAACAGATTCCGTCTGTGGCAGAGACGAATGCTGTTTGGATGAAAGCGTATCCGAACCCGTTCAGGGAAAAACTGCATATCGAGTTCACGCTTGCCGAAGATTCAAAAGCCACGCTCGAACTGTTTAACATCTCAGGTCAACGTATTGCCAGATTGTTTGACGGCACTGTAAAAGCTTCCGAAAAACAATCCCTTGAATACTCCCCGCGCAGAGTTTCCACCGGCATCATCATCTACCGTCTGAAAACGGAGCAGGGGATTTATCATGGCAAGGCGGTGATGATGAGATAAAAGGTAAGCAGAGCAAATCCGGTTTAGCTGCTGGTTTCCAAAATTGGTTGCCTTACCTAATCAGCGTAATTGTTCCCGTTTTGGTGCGCTGCTCGTTGTTAGTGAACAACACATCCAGCATGTATGTGTAAGCGCCCTGTTGCGCTTCTTTTCCATTGTACATGCCGTCCCATCCTTCGGCTTCGGTGTTGGGCTGCTGGTTGGGATTGTAGTAAACCTGCGCGCCCCAGCGGTTGAAGATGCGCACCGTGATGCGGCTTGTTCCGTAGGCATGAAATGAAAAGCGGTCGTTCACTTCATCCCCGTTGGGTGTGAAAATATTCGGAACAAAAATCTGCCAGTCGTCTCTCACTACCACCCGGATGACCGTGTTCGCTACGCATCCGCTGCTGTCAATGAGGGTAACGGTGTAAACCGTAGTCTGCGCGGGGTTGGCAACCGGATTAATGCAGTTCGAGCAGCTCAACGCTGCGGAGGGTTCCCACAACACCGAATCAATGCGTATGTCATCGGGGATTATTATCGGCTCCAACTGAACCGACTGTCCGTTGATGATTTCAATGTCATTTCCATACGAAAAGAAAATATCATTTCCTTCGCTGATGGCAGCCGTGGCGGCATCGGTGCAGCCGTTGTCGTCTTTCACCACCACTGTGTATGTTCCGGCTGTCAGTCCGGTGAACTCCGTTGCGCTTTGGAAATTGAAACCGTCAATTGAATAAGTGAGAGGAGCAGTGCCACCGGTGGCTGATACGGTGATGCTGCCGTTGTTGCCATTGGCACACACCGCGCCAGTAACGGCTTCGATTGCCAGGAAAAGTCCGGCAGGCGAGGTAATCGTGTAGATTTCAGAGAGGCTGCAGTTGTTGGCGTCAGCCACGGTGAGCGAATAGCTGCCCGGTCCGAGGTTCACCAGGTCTTCGGTGTTGTTGCCATTGCTCCACAGATAGATGTAGCCGGGAGTGCCGCCATTCACGGTCACGTTAATGTAGCCGTCACCGGCTCCGTTGCATGACACATGCTGCATGCTTTCAATGTCAATGAAGAGGGGCGGTGACTGCCCAACGGTTGCTGTCAGTGCAGCGGTGCAGTTGCTGGCATCCGTCACCGTCACCGTGTAAGTGCCTCCCGCGACATTCAAAAGGTTTTGCGTGGTGAAGCCATTTGACCAGAGGTAAGTGTAAGGGGCGTCTCCGCCCGTGACGTCAATATCTACCGAGCCATCAGTCGTGTTGAAACATTTCGCTGGAGAGGTTGCCACCAGCGTCACTATCAGCGGACCCGGCTGCGTAATCGTCACCGGTTCAATGGCAAGACATCCGTTAAAATCTTTCACCGTCACGGTGTAATCTCCTGCGGCAAGGTTGCTGAATGTTCCGGAACTCTGGAAGGTGATGCCGTCAAGCGAAAAGGTGTAAGGCGCCTGACCGTTGGAGGGAAAAACACGGATGCTGCCGCTGCTGTCGCCATGGCAGGTGATGTTCGACACGGATAGATTGACGGTGATGGTGGTGACAAAGCCAATGGTGAACGATTGTGTCAGTTCACAGAAATTATCATCCCGCACGGTGAAGTCGTAACTGCCCGCAGTCAGTCCGGAAAAAGTGCTGTCATTCTGAAAGGCTCCTCCGTTGATTGAAAACTTGTAAGGGGGGGTGCCGCCTCCGGCATCCAGCGTAATGCTGCCGTCATTCACGCCCAGGCAGGTGGCATCCGTGATAGCGGAAGCGGCAAGCGTGAGCGGTGTCGGCTCATAAATGGTGAAGGTGATGGAGTCTTCGCAATTATTATTGTCTTTTACATAAAAAGTGTAAGTGCCTCCGGCAAGCCGGTCGAAATAACCGCTTTGCTGGTAGAAAATGTGGTCGTCAGAAAATTGGTAGGGTCCCGTACCACCCGAAGCCGTGAGCACAACCGCGCCATCCGTTGAGCCGCTGCATGAGATATTTATCTGAAACAGCACTGCCGGAACCAGGGGAGCCGGCTCGGTGATGGTAACAGAGTTCAGCGTCTGGCAGCCGTTGCTGTCTTTCACAAAGACGTTGTAAATGCCAGCAGTGAGATTGCTGAATGTCCCTGAGGGCTGGTAAACCACGTTATCCAGAGAATACGAATAGGGCAAGGTGCCTCCCACCCCTGTGATAGTAAATGAGCCGTCATTGCCTCCATTGCATTTCACATGATTGATAACCGTTACAAGGCTGTTCAGCGTGGCTGGCTCAAAGATGTTGAATCCTGCGGCTTGCTCGCAGCCGTTTGCATCGCGCACGTTCAGCAGATGAAAGCCTGTGGAGAGTCCCGTGAACGTGTTGGTGGAAATAAACGGTCCGTTATCAAGCGAAAATTCATAGGGCGGTGTGCCGTTTGTTGGATTGGAAACTACCGAGCCGTCATTGGCGCCATTGCAGCTGATGTTGGTGACGGTGAGGTTGGGTTGAATAGCCGCAGGATCAGTGATGATGACTGAATTGGTGACCGAACATCCATTGGCGTCTTTCACCATCACCACATAAGTTCCTGCATCGAGCCCCGCAAGAACATTGCTGTTTTGGAAAATATTTCCGCCATCGCTGGAATACTGGTAGGCGGGCGTTCCGCCTGTGGCGGTGACGGTGATGCTGGCATCATTGCCGCCATTGCAGGCAGGCGGAGTTACTGATGTGGTGAATGAAAGCGCAGACGGCTCATTGATGGCTACCGCGCCTGTAGCCTGACAGCCGGTGGCATCGGTGACGGTGACGGAATAAACGCCCGCTGTCAGCCCCGTGATGGTTTGCGTATTGCCCACGTTGGGATTCCACACAAATGTAAATGGCGCGGAGCCGTTGCTGACAGTGGCAGTAGCAGTTCCGTCATTGCCGCCATTGCACAGAACATTCGTGCCGGTGACTGCCACTGAAATCAATGCCGAAGCGTCATCGGTGATGGTGAGCGAGAAAGTGCCCTGTGAGGAGGCCGTGGCTCCGTCAACAACCACTTTGTAAGTGCCGGGCGTGCAAAGGTTGGCGGTGATTTGCGACACGTTGCCGCAGGAATTGTCATTGGATGAAATCTGATTGCAGGATGCATCCAGCAGGTAAAGCACGGTGTTGAAGGTGGTGCCCGCCCCGCACAGGGAGATGATTACGCCCGTT
>DATLYB010000053.1:0-11168 GCA_035575215.1 Chitinophagales bacterium | reverse complement strand
CCCCCCTTTTGTTTTTCTTTGATGATGTCTTTGATTTCCTTCTCCACTTTTTCCTTGCGCATTGCTTCGTCAAACAAGCCGATGTCCCCTATCTCAATCACGATTCGCTTTTCGGAAAAATCTATGTCCATTGAAATGGTTTTGGACGCATCGCTCTGGTTGCCGTGAATAATGGCATTGGCGATAGCTTCGTCAATGGCGAGAATCAGCTGGTTGATTTCCGGTTCGGTAAGCCCTGTGTCTTTGAAATAACGGTTGAGGAAAGCGCGTATCTCTTCCTGTGCGCGTACATTGCAAACCGTTGTCAGGTTAACTTTCATCGAATATCTTCTGAGCCTCTGTGTATCCGTTTACGATGTCAATCAGCTTGTGCAGCCCCAGAATCTCGAAGATGCTGAAGACGCCAGCGGACATGTTGTAAAACACAAACCGGCCCCCCAGGTTTTTTACATCATCGAGATGGGACAGGAAAACGCCCACACCGGCAGAGGAGATATAGCGCAGCTCGCGGCAGTCAATCATAATTTTCGTCCTGCGTTGAGCAATAGCTTTTTTGATGACTTCATCCAGCTCGATGGATGAGTTGGCATCCAACTCACCGTTGATATGGATATGCAGAATGCTGCTAACAGTTTCGATAAGAATCTCCACTATTAACGGATTTTTTTTTACGTGATTAAATACCTTTTGTTATTCGCATTTTCAGCCCGCCTTTTGAGGCAATCCTGCCGCAAGGAGTCTAATTTTACGAACAAAGCTATGATATTGGAAATAGCGGACAAGATGTGTACCCCATCAATGCCCGAAATTGTGAGCCGGGTATGTTTGAAACCTGACGTGCTCCGGATAGTATTTTTTGCGATTATTGAAGCCGTGTATGTTCGCAATAGTTGATACGGAAACCACAGGAGGCAACCCAGTGAAAGACCGCATCATGGAAATCGCTATCGTGTTGCATGATGGCGAAAAGGTAGTGGAGGAATTTTCAACACTGATTAATCCGCAGACCCCGATTTCGCCTTTCATCATCTCCCTTACCGGCATCAATGATGAAATGGTGGCAAGCGCGCCCACCTTCGAGGAAATAGCGGGCAACATTATGCGCATTACCGACAAATGTATTTTCGTTGCGCACAATGCCCGTTTTGATTATTCCGTGCTGCGAAGAGAGTTCAAAAGAATGGGGATTCGTTTTCAGCGGAAGCAGCTATGCACTGTTCATCTCAGCCAAAAACTGCTCCCCGGACAGCAGTCGTACAGCCTCGGAAAGTTATGCCGCGGCATCGGCATTCAGGTTGAGAAAAGACACCGTGCCCTGGGTGATGCGCGTGCAACAACAATGTTATTTGAAAAACTGCTCTCCAGCGACCGCGAACATATCATCAACAGCGCATTTGTGGATGAACTGGAAGGCGCTGACATCCCGGTCAATCTCTCGCGCGAAACGGTGGACGACCTTCCGGAAGAAACCGGCATCTACTATTTTCTCGATGAAAAGCTCAGGGTGCTGTATGTGGGCAAAAGCCGCAACATCCGCAAGCGAGTCATTGACCAAATTTTGAATGAGATGCACCATGAATATGCGCCCATGAAAAACCTGATTTATGATGTGGCGTATGAAATCACCGGAAGCGAGTTGGTAGCGCAGTTGATGGAATTTGAAGAAATCGCGAAGAGTTCCCCTCCTTTCAATTTTACGCGGAGAAAAAAAGAATACCGCTTCGGCATATATCACTACACCGATGAGAACGGATACATCAACCTGAGTGTAGGCAAGCTTAATGAACATTCAGCTCCCCTGATTGAAACAGCTTCCTACAACTCTTCAATGAAAATCATCAGAAAGCTGGTGGCACGGCATCAGCTTGACCCCCGCCTTTCAGGGCTTGCAAAACCCGAGGGTGTTTTGAGCATCACCCCGCAGGCTTATAACCAGCGCGTGTCCCCCCTGCTGCGCAAGTATCAGTTTGATTTTCCGAATTTCTTCATCATCGGGGAAGGAAGGTCGCATCACGAGCAATCGGTGGTGTGGGTTGAAAACCAATGTTACCGCGGATTCGGTTACTTCGAGCCCGAAAATATTGAAAACGACATCCGGTCACTTAAGGAAGTGGTGAAACCTTCAAAAGCCAACTCAGACGCACACCGCTTGATTAAAAACTGGCTGAAGAAAAAAATGAAGGATGAAGTGATACGGTATTGACAAAGCAATGAGTCAGAAAAACTCCGCTTAATGCCATGCCAAATTGTCGTCTATCTTTGCATGGCAGGATAGTTGAACAGTGAAAACGGAATTTAATATGGCAGATGACACCATTCAAACCTCGAAAACGGAGGCTGAAAAATACAACGGGTTGCAGAAGCAACCGAGGCTGCAGAGACGAGCATCCATTATCAGGCGGGAGGAGAAGCTCAAAAGCCTGAAGGAAAAAAATGAAGAGCTGATTGACAAATACCGGAGACTATTTGCTGACTTTGACAATTACAAGAAGCGTTCGGCTAAAGAATGGCTTGAAAAAAATAAAGAAGCAGGCAAAGACATCCTCATTCATCTGCTGCCGGTGCTCGATGATTTTGAAAGAGCCTTGAAAACCATCAAAACCTCAGGAAATCATGAAGCGACCCGCGAAGGCTTTGAGCTTATATACAACAAACTGAAGAAAAGCCTTGAGCAGAAAGGCTTGGAGCCGATGGTGAGCATCGGTGAGCCGTTTGACCCCGACCGGCACGATGCCATCACCGAGATTCCGGCATCAAAGGAAGAAGATAAAGGCAAAGTGCTTGATGAAATCGAAAAAGGATATTTGCTGAATGGAAAAATTATTCGACACGCAAAAGTAGTGGTGGGGAAATAAATAGATTTTGATTTGGAAGTCGGAGTTCATTAACAATGGCAAAACGCGATTACTACGAGATATTAGGAGTACCCAAAAACGCATCTTCGGAAGAGCTTAAAAAGGCATACCGGAAAGTTGCGCTGAAATACCATCCCGACCGCAATCCCGGCAACAAGGAAGCCGAGGAAAAATTCAAAGAAGCGGCTGAAGCTTACGAAGTACTCAGCGACAAAGAAAAACGCGCACGGTACGACCGCTTTGGACACAACGGTGTCAAAAGCGGCTCTGGCGGATTTGAGCAGGGGATGACCATGGATGACATCTTCGCCCACTTCGGTGACATCTTCGGTGAAAGCTTCGGGGGCAGCCCGTTTGAATCATTTTTCGGGGGCAGTGCCCGAACACACACCCGCAGAGGCAGCGGCAGGCGGGGCGCCAACCTGCGTATCAAGGTGAAACTTACCCTGGAAGAGATAGCAAAGGGGGTGAAGAAGCAGGTGAAGGTAAAAAAAATGGTGCCTTGCAATGTATGCCATGGAAGCGGTGCAAAAGACGGAAGCTCCTACAACACGTGTTCAGCGTGTCACGGTTCCGGCTACGTTCGGAGGGTAACCAGCACCTTTCTTGGCCAAATGCAGACCACCACCACCTGCCCTTCGTGTCATGGCGAGGGGCAAACCATTTCCGCGCGTTGCAGTACCTGCTCTGGTGAGGGAAAAATTTATGGGGAAGAAACCATCACCATTGATATTCCTGCAGGTGTGAATGAAGGTGTTCAGCTCTCCATGAGCGGAAAAGGCAACGCGGGCGAACGGGGAGGGCAGCCCGGTGATTTAATTATCCAGATTGAAGAAATCCCCCACCCGCATCTCAAACGTGTTAATAATAACGACATCCTGTACAACCTGTATCTGAATTTTGCGGATGCCGCTCTGGGTACAACTGTGGAAGTGCCTACCATTGACGGAACAGCTAAAATCAAAATACCACCGGGAACACAGGCTGGAAAAATTTTGCGGCTAAAGGGAAAGGGTATCCCTTCGGTGGACACTCACTACCATGTGGGCGACCAGCTTATTGAGATAAACATCTGGACACCCCAGCATCTCACGCGTGAAGAGCGTGAAATGCTTGAAAAAATTAAACACTCCGCCAACTTCCAGCCTCACCCTGAGTCGGGCGGAGGCAGTTTTTTCGATAAGTTCAAGGATTTATTTGGAGGCGAATGAATCGCCCAGCCACTCCAGCGCTGCTCTGCCTAACAGTTTTTCTTTCACCTGTGAATTGTAAGGCATGCTTTCAATCAATTTTCCGGGCTCATGCTCGCCAAGCGGAAAGGGATAATCACTGCCCAGGCACACTCTGTCAGCACCGACAAGATTTACCAAATAATCCAGCATTTGGGCGTCATGCGTGAGGCTGTCCAGCCAGAACTTTCCAAGATATTTCCGGGGATTCTCGTTATGATGAACGGCTACCAAATCAGGACGCACCTTGTAACCATGTTCAATTCTGCCTATGGTTGCAGGAAATGAGCCGCCCCCATGTGCAAACGCCACGCGCAGCTTAGGAAACTTGTGAAACACTCCGCTGAAAATCATCGAGCAAATCGCAAGCGATGTTTCAGCAGGCATCCCTACCAGCCAGGGCAGCCAATAGTCCTGCATCCGCTCTTTTCCCAGCATTTGCCAGGGGTGGACAAACAACGCAGCGCCTAAACTCTCCGCTGCTTCATAAAATGGAAGGAGCTGCGGGGCATTCAGATTCCAGCCGTTCACATGCGTGCCGATTTCAACACCGGCAAATTTCAGCTCCTTTTTACAGCGTTCCAGTTCTTTGATGGCAAGTTCAGGCGCTTGCAGCGGAACAGTTCCCAAGCCGATGAATCGTCCGGAGTGTTTTGAAACCACTTCCGCAATATGGTCATTTAAAAACCGGGACACTTCCAGCGCGTCATCCGGTTTTGCCCAATAGCTGAACATCACCGGAACGGTTGAGAGCACCTGCATATCTACGCGATGCTTCTCACAGTCTTTGATTCGGGTTTCAGCATCCCAGCAGTTCTGTTCAATCACGCGAAAAACCTTGTCGCCCTGCATCATGCGTGCCCTGCAGCCGGGGAGATGTTCGAGCTGAATGAAATCCCCATACCCGAACTTTTGCGACCAGCGGGGCAATTGCTTAGGAAGGATATGAGTGTGGATGTCAATTTTCAAAGGGTGCTTCGTGGTCTGTTCTCTTTGCTCGGAAGGGCTCATGTCCGCTTTTTGAAGGTAATTATAACACTATGAGGGCGGCTGCATCACAGCGCCACATTTCTTACATGTACGCAGCTCCTTGGAATCGTAGAACTTCTTCATCAGCGGGGGAAGCTGTTTTACAATATCGGTCAGTTCGAAGAATTCTTCATACAGCTTGCTGCTGCAGTTCTCACAAAACCACATGAAGCCGTCTTTTTCCCCCGGACGTCTGTATCGCTCTATTACCAATCCCACCGTGTTGGGTCCGCGCTGCGGTGAATGGGGTGTGCGCGGAGGAAGGAGAAAAATCTCTCCCTCTTTGATTAAAATATCCCGCGGTTTTCCGTCATCCATTATCCGGACGGTGATGCTGCCTTCTATCTGGTAGAAAAACTCTTCCCCTTCCTCAAAGTGAAAATCCTTGCGGCTGTTGGGGCCGCCCACAACCATGATGATGAAATCTTTGTTGTCTTTGTAAACGACCTGATTGCCTACAGGAGGTTTCAGCAGATGGCGATGCTCGTCAATCCACTGCTTGAAGTTGAATGGAGTTTGAATAGCCATAAATCGTAGGTTTATAATTGAGTCGCAAATCTGAATTTAGATGCCAATTTATGATGAATAGGGAAAAACTGATTGAGAAACTTGAAATAATTGACGTGGAGTTTCACGGGAGGGGTGTTGCCCGGCATAACGGAAAAGTTATGTTCGTGGAAAACGCCCTGCCCGGTGAAGTGGTGGATGCATCCGTGTTTCAAAAAAAGAAAGGATATGCTTTTGCGCGTCCTGTCACATTTCACAAGACATCACCCAATAGAATCTTGCCCTTTTGCAGTCACTTTGGAACTTGCGGGGGATGCACCTGGCAGAATGTGACTTATGAAAAGCAGTTGGATTTCAAGCGGAAATTTATTGAAGAAGCTTTCGTCAGAATCGGCAAACTGGATTTCCCTGAAATTCCTCCGGTAATAGGATGCACAGAGACAAAATTTTATCGCAACAAATTGGAGTTTACTTTTTCAAACCGGAAATGGCTGACAGAGAAACCAGACTCTGCCTTGGTGCAAGAAACAGGAAATACGCCCGCTCTGGGTTTTCATAAACCCGGCTTGTTCGACAAGGTGGTTGACATCGAAACTTGCTACCTGCAACCGGAGCCTTCGAACAAAATCAGACTTGCACTGAAAGAATTCGCAATCAGGGAGAAGATTCCCTTTTTTGATATAAGGACTCAGCAAGGCGTGCTGCGCACCCTCATTATCCGCACCTCATTGCTGCATGAAGTGCTCGTGATTGTCACGTTCTTCAAAGAGGATGAAGCAGTGAAAAAAGTGATGGAGTTTTTGAAGACACATTTCCCTGAAATCACTTCGCTTAATTTCATTATCAATCCCCGCAGCAATGATGCGGTCACCGACCAGCCTGTGATCACCTATGATGGCGCACCCTTCATCCGCGAGCGGCTGGGAGAGTTGACGTTCCATATCGGGCCGAAATCTTTTTTCCAGGTGAATGTCGCTCAGGCAAAAAAACTTTTTGACAAAGCGATGGAGTTCGCAGTCCTGCAGGGAAGTGAAACGGTCTATGATTTATACTGCGGAATCGGGAGCATCTCGCTCTCTGTTGCCCGCCACTGCAAAAAAGTGATTGGGGTGGAACAGTCAGAAGATGCCGTGCGGGATGCAAGGAACAATGCCCAGCTCAACAACATTGTCAACTGTGAGTTTTATTCTGGTGATGCAAGTAAAATGGTGAATGAAGAATTCATCAATGCGCATGGTAAGCCTGATGTGATTTTCCTCGACCCTCCCCGTTCTGGCATCCACCCGAAACTCATCCAGTCGGTGCTTCAAATCGCACCGGAAAAAATTGTTTACGTGAGCTGCCATCCTGCCACCCAGGCGCGTGACATTTCATTGCTAAGGAAGATGTACTACATTGACAAAGTGCAACCGGTGGATATGTTCCCGCAAACCTACCATATTGAGAACGTGGTGCTGCTAACCCGATGTGTTAAAACTTGTTGAAATAAATTACGTCATCGAATTTCTCATAATGAAATCATCTCATCGCCTCCGCCAGCCTTTTCAAGCTCGCCCGGATATGCGGCTGATGAATGGTTTGCATGATTTCAAATTTCTCACGCGAGGTGAGATGCAGGCTCATGGATGTTTCTCTTTCTTTTTTGGTGGGAATATATTCGAAGTAGATGGCTTCTAATTTTCCATCCAGCCATTCATCGGCATAGCATACCAGATAATCCTGGTTGTAGTCCTGGATGTTGCCCCAGTTTTCGTAAAGGTTGGTGACGGGGTTAACGAGGCGGTCAATAATTGATTCGCGGTGATAAGCCGGAATATGCCGTTCTCGCGAAAAATTTCTTACTTGCAGCAGAATCACACCGCTGGTATTTTCCCTGAGCCAATCGCGGAAAACATGGATGAACCGGGCAGCGGCTTCCACGCCATAGTTATCGCGGAAACCGGCATCCATCACTTTAATCACCGGCTCCGTGGGCATGGTTACGTTGGGTAAAATGTAGGGATAGGTTCCGTTCATGCGGATGGCGGATGTCAGCAGCAGCCGGTCAGGATGGTGGTTGGCAAACAGCCTCTGAAAGTCAACCCCGTCAATGCCCGAATAGCCTTCTGCCAACTCATTCACCGCGGGGCGCATCAGGTAGGACATTCGCTGCGTAGAAATTAAAAGCCTTCTTTCGTCATTGATGATAGTGGGAGTAAACAAAAGAAGCGGTACAATGGCTTCCTGTTCATACTCTGCATAATCGCCAATAGGTCGCATCATGATGTTGCCGGTGTTCTTGTTAAACTGCCGCTCCATCGCATAACCGCGGTCTTTGCGGTAAGTAGTGCCGTCTATTGAAAATTTCTGCCAGGGAAAAAACAGGTCATTCACCACGATAGTGAAGCTCACGGAGTTGAGGAGGTCTTTGGAGATATTTTCAGCGGCAGCCGGAATTTGAATGGTTTCGAGTTTCCCCAATTGTTTTTGCAGATATAACTCGCGCATATAGGCAGCACCGAACATTCCCCCGGACGAGCCGGTAATCATGATGGTATGCTGAAACAGCTTGCCGTTAAGAGTGCTGTCAATTTTCTGGAGCATCAAAGTGGTAAACAGCGAGGAGCTTAAGCCTCCCCCGCTCACGCTAATCAGGATGAGCTTCGGTTTTTCCTCCCCGGTGTTTTTTTTCCATTTTTCCAGAATCGCCAGCATGCTTTGCTTGTCGCGCTGCATGTTTTGCAGGCTGCCTATTTCACGAAGGTTTTTGTGCGAATAGGGGGCGGGGGTGATGTCATACTTCAATCCGTAGGCGCGGTTGTCATAGCTGAAGCCGCCAAAACGGTAAAACATATCCAACCCGATAAGGAGGACAATGAGAAGGGTGTTCTTCCATCCTTTCAGCCAAAAGCTCAGCACGCCTGAAATGGAAACAAGTATCCCGAGCAGCAGCAGAATGCTTGCGCCAGCCGGAATGTTGAAAATCTCGTAATCAATAAGAAAACCAAGCCCGATGAGCGTTGCCAGTGTTATCAATTCGATAATCAGCGCGCTGAAGTGGTTTTGTTTCAGCACAGACAAAATCATTTTCTCATCATAGTGTTCTACGCCCCTGATGCGTCTTATTTTAAAACGGGCGGTGAGGAAATGGTCAACGGGAAATTCTTCTTCCTTCCTGAACTTTTCCCACATCATGTTTTGCCGCATCCGCATTCTTCGCGTGATTCTGGAGCCGGCTTTCACGCGCACCCCAAACATCGCAAAGATGTTCTTTGTGGTCGTGGTGAAATAAATCGCTGAAATGAAAATGATAATAAACAGCCCGCTGATAAATCCCGATACATCGAGGATGATATTTTTGAATTCCACAAATTCCTGTTTGAGCTGAAAATGGATGGCGATGATAAAATAGGTGACAATGAAGATGAGCGGAAGAAGAAAGTTGTTCAGGCAAAACAGGGCGAACGGGCGGTTAAAAGTTGCCAGAAAGGGAAACCGGTAGCTGTCAAGAATATAAACAGCAATGTTCCAGGTCATCAAAAAGCCCCCAAAGGCAGCGCCCAGGATGGAAAAGCTGATGAAGTCAACCTCACCGAGGTATTCGGGATCAAGGAAAAGATAAGGTATGCCGTAGGATTTTCCCCAGTTGTTGGTGATAATAAGAAAAAGAAAAAGCCAGATGCAAACAAGTATCTGATGTGTCTTAATATGAAGTATCAGCAGTTGAACCGGAAAGAAACGGTAGAGTTTGCGCAGTAATTCCATGCCGATTGGATGGACGAAATTTAATCGAAACGGATTGTCATTTTCGGTTCATTTATAGATACGATGTGGGTAGGTGTTAGTTGCTTCGGGAGACTCCGCAGTCTTGAAGTTCCGGACGAAACTAATCCAATGGACTATGGACTATATTCATACGCCCCGATGTCAGGCGGTGGTATCCGCTGATTGCCGTTGAGGTCGGTAGAGACACTGGTATTTTTTCCAGCATCACGGCAGGGAGACGTTTCGCTGATTGTATAGTCGTCTTTTTCGCGGTCAGTGAATTGAGGGTCTTCGTTTAAAATCACGTCATTGAATTCAAGCGTATCGTCAGAGACGCGTTTTGTTTTCAAAAGGCAATTATTGAAAACGGCACGGAAAGGTGCAGATGGCTCGTAGCCGAACTCCAATTCCTCTTCCAGTGAACCGTAAATGATGCAGTTCTCAACCGTCACTTCCAATTGGGCAGGAAAAATGCTGTTGTCACAATTCAGCAGATTGCTGATAAAAAAAGTTTGTTTCTGGTGATTCACGGCAGGCGAGCCATAGTTGGCTATCGTGCAATGAGTCAGGTTGTAAATTCCTCCGAATCCAAACGAAATCAAATTATCACCGCTGTTGAATAAAAGGCAATTTTCAGCAGTGATAATTGAAAGTCTTCCTCCCAGCGCATGGAAGAAGCTGTTTTGAATGATGGTATTTTTAATTACGGCATCGGGCGCGTCAGTTCCGGAAAAATAAAGCGGTATCTCATCACAGGCATCTATTTGTTCAATGGGTGAGCCGAGGTTGATTCCATAATTCGAATTTTTGATTACCGCATAATTGAACTCGTTTCCGGTGCTTCCCCTCAGAATGAAGATGCCGTTCCATTGTCCCGGTAAATCATCATAAAAATCTTCAAGCCTGATTCCCTGAAACACCACGCTGCCTTGCTTCGTGCCGTTGACGATGATTTTTGCGGTGGGAAAAACAAGAAGCCGGGCATTTCCGCCCATATAAATCCGCGTACCTGCATTAATAGTCAAAGTGCATCCCGAATCCACTGCTGCCGCGTTCACAATCACGTGCGGCTTGTCATTGCTCCAGATTGTGTTGCACAGAAGCGAATCCCGGTAGAAATAAGCATCCTGCCCCCAGGCTTCCAGCACCACCTTCTGCCGGTTGCCGTTTGTCAGAAAAATCACACTGTCATGAATCACCAGCGGAATGTTTTGTCCGTTGGGGTCAACGGTTACCTCCACGAAAACATACGTGCTGTCATTGCCATAAACTTCCAAATCATCATACCGGTTGCCTGCTGAGCCATCAATATTCAATCGGAAATCAGATGCATCGCCTCCGGCAAGGAACACGTCAGTCTTAACTGCATTCCTGTTGCGGTTGTAAACTTTAAAATAGAGCGTGGTGGAGCCCAGGGTGGTAAAAACCGTATCGAATGTGAGCGTATCGGTAGAAAATTCAAGTTTTGCCGAAGGGTCAGTATCAATCACGTTTTTACGGCAGGATGAAAGCGCAAGTAATCCGATAAACAGGAAAAACGGCAGAGATTTAATATTCAATGCAGTAAAATTTGTGAGGAGTAACGAGTGTATTTTAAAATTATGTTGCAAATTAAATCAGTTACACTAATTCGACTCTAAATCGCCAGTTAGGTTACCATCAACCAATTAACCAACAAAATCTCATATCTTGCCAGACCATGGATTTGAATCTGACTGGAAAAAATGCTTTTGTCGGGGGGGGCAGCAAAGGCATCGGCAGGGCAATCGCAGTTGAATTGGCGCTTCTTGGCGTGAATGTCACG
>DATLYB010000052.1:0-5208 GCA_035575215.1 Chitinophagales bacterium | reverse complement strand
CCGATGCCGAACTGCGCCTGTTCAATTCCGTTGGCGCAAAAATGTGGAGCGCAAAAGTTGCGGCTGAAACCAATCTGCAACCTGTTGACCTCTCCCGCTTCTCAAGAGGCATGTACCTTTTAGAAATCGTGACTGCAGAAGAACGGGTGGTGAGGAAGGTGGTGAGGCAGTAGATATTGGTTTGCTACTTTTGCCGGTAGCTTATCATCTTCTAATGCCGATTTCAAAAAACTGCCCGTGTGCGGCAACAGGCGCATCCATCAGAACAAGGTTTTTGATGGATGGGCTGAAGGGGGGAAATCTTCGAATGGTGGTTCCATGGCTTCAAGTTGTTCATACAATAACAGCATTGTATGAGTGGGAATGAAAGAGAAGGATGCCTATGCAATTCGAGTTAACTAACTCATCATCCAATCTTCAAATAAACTGGTATCGAATAGGTTGCTCCAATTATCTGTTGTGCGCTCCCTTCACGGACTGCTATCTCTAACAATCCGCTGCTGCCGGGATACGCCAGCAATTTCCCCCGCCTCACGTCCGAATAAGTTGAAACCAGATGGATTTTCCGGCTCTTAAGCCCTTTCTGGTGCGGGATAATTTCCGCAGTGCCGCTTGCTCTCAGCGGCACTTTCAGATTGGTGATTAAGTTGCCGAATCGGTCAATATATAGTATCCTGCCGCGGTAGCGTCCAGGGCGGGTCGCATCAACGAAAGGCGTTTGTTCAGGAATGTATGGGGCAGGGCTTCCCAATTGCTGCAAAGCAAGCCCTTTTGACAGATGCGCAGCTACGGGGGCAAAGATGTCCCTGCCATGAAAGGTGCGGCTCACCGTATGCCGAAAGAATTTATGATTCTCCACATGCACGCTTTTGATAATGCGGCTTCCGCTCAATGCCATGCCGGTTACTCCATTATCAGGCGCAAGGAAAATGTGATTGTCTGTTTTTACAGCGATAATTTTTCTGCCGCTGCCCACTCCGGGGTCCACTACGGTAACGAACAATGTCTTTGATGGAAACTGCCTGCTTGCATTCCAGAGCACAAATGCCGCCTCATTGACGTTTTGCGGTGATATTTCATGCGTCACGTCAATGATTTTTGCTTTGGGATTGATGGAATAAATCACCGCTTTCATTACGGCTGCAAACCAGTCTTTTTCTCCGAAGTCTGTGATGAGCGCAATGGGCAGCATGAGGGAAAGTTAATGTGATGCTGCGACAATTGGATATTGCGCTGATTGGAAGGGTTATCTTGCTTTTCTTCCCCCCTTCCTATAACTTTGTTTGCAATGATTAATAAAAATTTCGTGCGCTGTCGGTTCAATATATTCGAAGGTGAAGGTTTGTAATAATTTCTAAAAAAATAGCAAGCCTCACCTCGGTGAGGCTTTTTAGTTTACGGTATGCTCGTGAAAGAAAAAAAATCGGGATTACAGAAGCGGGTTGAAGAAATCGAACTCTTCATCGGCAACACTCCGCTGTTCCCCATAAAAGGGTTTGTTGACAATCCCGATGTGACGCTTTGGGCTAAATTGGAATGGACACAGCTTGGCTGCAGCGTGAAGGCACGCCCGGCATTTAATATCATTAAGGAGGCGATTCTTGCCGGGGAGTTGGATGGCTCCCGCCACCTGCTGGATGCCAGCAGCGGAAACACAGGCGTGGCGTATGGTGCTATTGGTGCGGCAGTGGGAATTCCCGTCACATTGTGCCTGCCTGAGAATGCATCAGACCAGAAGAAGGCATCGCTCACATTCCATGGAGTGAACATCATTTACACCTCGCGGCTGGATGGTACGGATGGCGCCCAGGAAAAGGCAAAAGAGCTTTCGCAGCAATTTCCCGACAGATACCTTTATGTTGACCAATACAATAATGACAACAACTGGCTGGCGCATTACAAAACCACGGCTCACGAAATCTTCAAACAGACGGACGGCAGGTTGACGCATTTTGTGGCTGCGCTTGGCACCACCGGCACGTTCATTGGCACCAGCCGAAAGCTGAAAGAGCTGAACAAGCATATCGAAGTCATAGCTTTGCATCCCGATTCCGCATTGCACGGGCTGGAGGGATGGAAGCATTTGGAAACGGCTAAAGTACCCGGAATTTATGACGGCAAGGTTGCTGACAAAAATCTTAATGTATCCACCGAGGAAGCCTATCAAATGGTGAAAGAAGTAGCTAAAAAAACCGGACTGTTATTGAGTCCGTCATCAGCCGGAGCGTTATCGGGCGCAGTGAAAGCAGCAAGGGCAATTAAGAAGGGGGTGGTGGTGACTGTGTTTCCCGACCACGGCAGCAATTATCCTGAGGTGCTGAAGGAACTTCTAAAAGGGATTTAGCGATTCTTAAAATTAGTTCTTGTCAAATACCACGAAATGGAAGTAACCGTAACCGACATTGTGAAACACATTATCGAAGAGGACGGTCAAAGAACCTATCCTCATGAATGCTGCGGGTTTATGTATGGCAAAGAGGAGAACGGGAAGCGCATCATCACCCATGCCGAACCGGTGAACAACACGAAGGTGGAAAACCGGGAGCGCAGATTTGAAATATCTCCGCTTGATTACATGAAAGCGGAAGAATATGCCGACAGTAACGGATTGCAGTTGCTGGGGGTTTATCATTCCCACCCCGAGCATCCCGCCATCCCTTCGGAGCATGACTTACGCGTAGCGATGCCCTATTTTTCGTATGTGATTGTTTCGGTGAAAAAAGCTAAAACGGTTGACTTCCGCTCCTGGCGGCTTTCAAGCGGAAGATTTGAAGAGGAAAAAGTAGTTTTCAAGGAAGAATTGAATTTGAAGGATTTGATAACAATGGGCACTAACTGAAGCACGATGTTGCGAACATTCCATAACACAGGTTGACAATTATCTGAACTGCCTAACTTTGTTATGAATAATAAATAGCTGCAACCAAGCATGGCTGAAATCATCATTCCAACTCCATTAAGAAAATTCACAGACAATGCCAACCGCTTCACTACGTCAGCCACAAACGTAGGGGATGCGATTAGCGAACTTACCGCCAAATATCCCGGTTTAAAAGAGCACTTGTATGCAGGAGACGGGCAGTTGCGCTCGTTCATTAAAATATTTGTCGGGGAAGAAGACATCAAGCATTTGCAGGACACGAAAACCCGCATTGATGAGAAAACAGTAGTAAGCATTGTGCCTGCAATTGCGGGTGGAAAAAGCCTCCCTTCCCTTTCTGCGAAGGAGAGGGAGTCCAAACGGTATTTTGAATACCAGAGAAACGTTTTGTAACCATGAACAACGGTCAGTTTCAAAATATCCAATTCTCCAAAGAAGAGCTTGAACGTTACAGCCGCCATCTCATTATTCCCGAGTTCAATATTGAAGGGCAGCGGAAATTGAAGGCGGCACGCGTGCTGGTAATCGGTTCAGGAGGGCTGGGCAGTCCGGCACTGCTCTATCTTGCAGCGGCAGGCGTAGGCAACATCGGTATCGTTGACTTTGATAAAGTGGATGCCAGCAACCTGCAGCGGCAGGTGTTGTTTTCAATGGAAGATGTCGGCAGACCCAAGGTAGAAGCCGCTAAAGAACGGTTGCTTGGGTTAAATCCGTTTATCAACATTACCACCTACGATACGCATCTCAATTCACACAATGCGCTCGATATTTTCAAGGACTGGGATATCGTTGCCGATGGAACTGACAATTTCCCCACACGCTATCTCATCAACGATGCCTGCGTGCTGCTCGGCAAGGTGAACGTATATGCTTCCATTTTCCGGTTTGACGGGCAAGTGACGGTATTCAATTACAAATATCCAAATGGCGAATTCGGTCCCAATTACCGTGACTTATATCCTGAACCGCCTCCCCCCGACTTAGTGCCGAGCTGTGCGGAAGGCGGTGTGCTGGGTGTATTACCCGGAATCATCGGCAGTCTCCAGGCAAATGAAGTAATCAAGATTATCACGGGGCTTGGTGAGCCGCTGGTAGGCAGGATGTATTCGCTCGATGCGCTTTCATTTGAAACACGCATCTTCAAATACAGAAAGAACCCCGGCAATCCTCTCACCGGCAGCAATCCGTCACTGAAGGGCTTGATTGACTACGAACAGTTCTGTGGAATCCCCAAGAAAGAAGAGGAGGTGAAACGCGGCTCGCAAGGAGTAAAGGAAGTGACAGCACGGCAATTGAAGGAAATGATGGACCGCCATGAAGATTTTCAACTGATTGACGTGCGTGAGAAATATGAGTATGAAATCGCCAATCTGCAGGGCGAACTGATTCCCATGAACAGAATTCTTGACTCCATTGATAAAATCTCACGCAATAAAAAAGTAGTTGTACACTGCCGCAGCGGCAGCCGCAGCGCCAATGTCATTAAAGCCCTGGAACAGAAATATGGTTTTGAAAATCTCTACAACTTAAAAGGCGGTATTCTGGCGTGGGCGAATGAAGTGGACCCAAGTGTGCCGAGATACTAACTGATTAAAGAATACTAACTGATTAATACTAAGTGATTAAAGAGTTTCCAATCTCCCTCCATCCACCGGCAGATTGATACCGTTGATATAGTCTGCGGCAGGCGAGGCAAGAAAAGCCGCTGCTGCCGCCACTTCTGAAGGGTCGGCAAATCTGCGGAGCGGTACCTGCTTTTTCATCTGCTCAATCAAGTAATCACGGCTTTGACCCGTTTTGCGTGCGGTGTCGTTTATAATTTCATCAAGGCGGTCGGTCATGGTTGCGCCCGGAAGAATGTTGTTGACAGTAATTCCGTATTCACCCAATTCAAACGAAAGCGTCTTTGCCCAATTTGCCACCGCTGCGCGTACGGTATTGGAAACGCCCAATCCTTTGATGGGCGCTTTTACAGAAGTGGAGATGACATTGATGATTCTGCCATAGCCGGCTCGCTTCATGCCATCCGCAACGAGCTGCACCAGCGTCTGGCTGCAGATAAGGTGATTGCTAAAGGCAGAAAGAAATTCTTCCGGCTTTGCATGAAGGGCAGGTCCTGCAGGCGGTCCGCCCGTATTGTTGATGAGGATGTGAACCGTTTTGCGGGTGCCGGCAAGATATTTCCCGGCAGCGGCTTTCAGTTCTTCGGGGCTGCTGTAATCCACGTCAATGAAGTCGTGCTTTTGCCCCCTGCTCTTGTCCAACTCAGCAGAAACCTGTTTTAGCAAATCTGCGCTTCTTGCCAGCAGCGTGACATTCACGCCAAG
>DATLYB010000051.1:0-6212 GCA_035575215.1 Chitinophagales bacterium | reverse complement strand
TACACTTGGTTGAGCGGCATTCCTGGAAATACGGCAACCGTTACGCAACTGCCGGCAGGAAATGCAATTGTGACCGTTACGGACACAAATGGCTGCGTGGTAAGAGACACGGCTATTATTTCACAGCCTTCCGAAATTCTGGTTTCTGTTTCAAAAGCAGATATCAGTTGCTTTGGTGCAAATGACGGAATAGCGTTTGTCAGCAGCGTATCAGGTGGCACACCCGGCAGCGCTGAGCCTTATACCTTCTTATGGAGCGATGGCAATCCCCCGCTCAATCGAGATTCGGTTTTCGGTCTTGGGGCAGGTACTGTTACTGTTACCGTGGAAGATTCAATAGGGTGTCAAATAACGGCAACCGTTGCTATCATTGAGCCGGCTGACATTGTGCTTTCCATCAGCAAGACTGACATCAGTTGCTTTGGACTGACGGATGCAAAAGCATGGGTGACAGCAACAGGCGGCACACCCGGATTCTCTTATGCGTGGAGCAATGGCACTCCGGCTATAACTCCCGACACTACGAAAAATCTTCCTGCCGGTCTTGTTTCTGTTACGGTTACCGACTCCCGCAGCTGCACGGATTCAGCTGACATCACCATCGTTGAGCCTTCGCAGCTCACACTCTCCATCCGGCACACGGATGTGTCATGTTTTGGCGGAAACAATGGAACCGCGAAGGTGATTGCAGGCGGTGGCACCCCGGCATACTCCTACTCCTGGAGCGCGGGAACGGCTGTCACACCGAATGATTCGGTGAGAAATCTTACAGCCGGTCAGGTGTGCGTGACTGTCACTGATTCCCGATTATGTACGGCAGCTATTTGCGACACCGTTACCCAGCCCGCTACTCCTCTTGCCTCTTTCATTTCTAAAACAGATGTTTCCTGCTTTGGCGGAAATGACGGAACGGCAAAAATTATAGCGAGCGGAGGAACTGCAGGTTACACTTACTCATGGAGTGCCGGAACTCCGGTTGTTCCCGGAGATTCGG
Source organism: Chitinophagales bacterium (assembly GCA_035575215.1). Lineage (GTDB taxonomy): Bacteria > Bacteroidota > Bacteroidia > Chitinophagales > CAIOSU01 > DATLYB01. The sequence goes on along the minus strand of DATLYB010000051.1, from coordinate 5,218 downwards.
TTAGAAACCTTTCAGCAGGACAAGTGAAAGTCACCGTTACCGATGCTAACGGATGTACGAAAGCCGACAGCATCACGCTCATCCAGCCTGCCGATTTAGTGCTCACGATTGTGGTGGACAGCAACGCCAACTGCAATGGCGGAACGAACGGGGGACTCACCGTCAGCCTCGCGGGAGGAACGCCAACTTACAGCTATGTGTGGTCAACAAGTCCTGTTCAGCAACTGCTGAACACTGCGCAAACCAGCCACAGCGTTGCCGGTCTGGCTGTCGGAAGCTACACGGTCACTGTCACTGATGCCAATGACTGCTCGAGGCAAATCACCGAAGATATTGGTGAGCGCCCCGGACCGCAGCTTGCAGCCAGTGGCGGAATCGTGCTTGACCGCCCCACCTGCGACAGGTCAGATGGCTCCATCTCACTCAACGTTACCACGCAAGACCCGCCCAATTCTTATGTTTGGTCGCCCAACGTTGGAAACGGACCAGTTGTATCGGGATTGGCAGAAGGCACCTATAATGTCACCATTGCCGATGCCAGCACGTGCGATACTGTTCTATCCATTGAGCTGCTTGACATTCCGGGACCTGCCGTTGACTTCGTGAAGATTAAAGATTCTTATTGTGACGATAATGATGGGAGGGCAACTGCCATCGTCACAGGCGGAACTCCAGCTTATCAATTTACCTGGGCAGATGAAACCAGCGCCACGATTTCTACTGACTCCATCATCACCGGGTTGGTTGAAGGGCTTTACAGCCTGATTGTTTCCGATGCCAATGCCTGTGACACGCAAATCAATTTCAACATTGTCAATATCCCTTCGCCTGTTGCCTCCATCTCGCCCGCATCTCCGCAAACCGTTTACGAAGGGCAGGTGACTGAACTTATCGGAACGTCAAACATCCCGGCATCTTCATTCAGGTGGACTCCTTCTGCCGGATTGAATTGCACCGATTGCGATACGGTGTCAGCCGCTCCGCTTTCCACGGTCACTTATACCCTCATCGTCACCGATACCATCACCCAATGCACCGATACTGCCATTATCACCATTATCGTGAAGGATGAAACGAACATCTTCATTCCCAACGTCATCACGCCCAATGGCGATGGCGTGAACGATTTGTGGAACATTGCCGACCTGCTGGAAGTGTTCCCTGATAATGAGGTGGTCGTCATCAATCGCTGGGGAGATGAGATTTTCAGAGAAAAAAGCTATGGAAGCAATAACGGGAAAAAATGGGACGGCACCTATAAAGACCAGAAAGTGCCTGACGGAACTTACTACTACATCATCAAGCTGAACAATATTGGAAAAACAGTTACAGGGCCCATCACCATCATTTCTGAAGAATAATATGGAAAAATATAACGCCTCCGAATTTCTGACGCAAGCATTCGTTTGCGCTCCTGCAAAGAGGATAGCTTCGCTCGCAATAGCGATATTTCTTTTGGCAATTGCATTGCCTGCGTCCGCTCAGCAAATCCCTATTTTCAGCCTCTACCATGAAAATGGTTTCGTACTCAATCCCGGCATCACGGGTTATGAAGGCATGGGCATCGCAGCCGTTTCCTACCGCCATCAGTGGACAAAAGTGGAGGAGTCACCGCGCACCGTGAGCGGAGGCTACCGGATGCCCATCTACAGCAAGGGTGACTTGTTCCAGAAGGCAGGCAATTTCATCGGGGTGGGCGCTTATGTAATGAATGACAAGACAGGACCTACCTCTTATTTGTCAGGTAACATTACGTTTGCCTATCACATTTCATTTGCGAAAATCAATCCGTTCAACTGGGCGGCATTTCTAAGAAAGAGCCATCTCTCGTTCGGATTGACAGCTTCCATCAATCAATACCGGCTTAATTCCACCGAACTGATTCCTGAAATGGCAAACGACCGCCTGGTAATTGCTGCCGATGATTCTAAAATTTTGCCCAATGCAGGACTGGGGATGTACTACTACTATGATAAATTCTATTTTGGAGTGTCCGTGCCGCAAGTGGTTCCCTTGAAAGTAAAGTATGCGGAATCTGATGCCGCCTCCACTATCCATAAAATAAATCATGTTTTCATCGTCACGGGCGGCAAGATTCCATTCGGAGGAAAGGTGGCGCAGACAGGCAGAGGTCCCCGCAAATACACCTACAAGTTCTATCTCGAACCGATGGTATGGTTCAAAAAGGTGAGCGGAGCGCCATACCAATATGATGCCTACCTGCGCTTCAGGCATAAAGACCTGCTGTGGCTGGGAGCAGGCTACCGCTCATCCAAAACGGTGGTGATTGATGCCGGCATCCTGATTAAAAAGCAGGTTAAATTCGGATATGCTTACGACCTGACGGTTTCCGACCTCAGCTCGTATCTCGGAGGCTCCCATGAGGTCGTGCTTGCCTATCAGATTGATTTCGGAAACAGGTATAGGAGATAGCAGCCATTTTAGCTCCGGGTGTTTTGGAGTTTGCAGTTCAATGCAAGATGATTAGCTTCATGCCTGATATATTCGGGTATCCCTTTATGATGAAAAACATCCTGATTGGTTTTATTTTTATATGCAGTACAGGGGCGTCATTAGCCCAGCAGCTTCCCATCTTCAGTCTGTATCACGAAAACAGCTTCATTCTGAATCCCGCTATGACCGGGACGGAAGACCACGGCATCATCACCGCCACTTACCGCGACCAATGGAACGGAATGGACGGGCGCCCGCGGACCGTCAGCGGCACCTACCGCTCGCCTATACCGCGAACCAATATGGGAGTAGGTACTCATCTTGTGAATGACATCACCGGACCCACCTCCTACACCGGAGCCACTGTTACCTATGCCTATCATATCAGTTTCAAAAAAATCAAACCTTTCTACTGGGCAAAGTTTCTCCGCAACAGCAAGCTTTCGTTCGGCATCGCCCTGTCAGCCTATCATTACCGGCTGAAGTCATCCGAGCTGGTTTTGGAAAATCCTTTTGACCTTGCCGTTTCATCCGACAATCAGTCGGCTGTAAGACCGAATGCAGGCGTGGGTATGTACTACTATTATGACAAGATATATTTCGGTTTCTCCGCCCCGCAACTGCTGCCGCTTACGGTGAATTTTGAAGCTGCCGATGGCACCTCCGCTATTCAGCGCAAGAACCATTTTTATATCACACTGGGCGGAAAAATCCCGCTGGGAGGGAAAGTGCCCAAAGGCTATTACAACAAATTTTATATCGAGCCGGTGGCTTGGTTCAAATATGCAAAGGGTGCCCCGCTGCAGTATGACGTTTATGCTCGTTTCCGTCACAAAAACATCGTGTGGGCAGGGGCGGGGTACCGCAGTTCAAAGACGATGATATTCGATGCGGGCGTCATGCTATTGAAGCAACTGCAATTGGGGTATGCCTATGATCTTCAGGTAAACAGCTACCGCGCTGACCTCGGCAATACCCATGAGGTGATTGTCGCCTTCCATCTGCCATCGAAGCAGGGCAGAAGCTTTGGGGTGAGATAATCCGGATTCCAGTTAATGAAATCCGAAAGCCTATTCCACCCAATAAGCACACAGCATGATTTATTTATCTCTGAGTAAAGTAAAGCCTTACCCCAGCAAGCCTCTTGAAATCACAATACGCTGCACTTCGGATGTGCCTTCGTAAATCTGCGTGATTTTAGCATCGCGCATCAGCCGCTCCACATGAAATTCCTTCACATAGCCGTAGCCACCATGAATCTGTACGGCTTCAACGGTAGTGCGCATGGCAGTTTCAGAGGCAAACACCTTCGCCATCGAAGAGGCAATGGTGTAGTCTTGGTGCCGGTCTTTGAGCCAGGCGGCTTTATAGCACAGCAGGCGCGCAGCTTCCACTTCGGCAGCCATGTCAGCCAGTTTGAACTGGATTGCCTGATGCTGGGAGATTTCTTTCCCGAAAGCTTTTCGCTGTTTGGAATATTCGAGGGCAAGCTCATAGGCGCCTGCTGCGATGCCAAGAGCCTGCGCGGCAATGCCGATTCTGCCGCCCGCCAGGGTCTTCATCGCGAATTTGAATCCGAAACCCTCCTCGCCTATCCTGTTTTGCCGCGGCACTTTCACGTCATGAAACATCACCGAATGCGTGTCAGAGGCACGGATGCCGAGCTTGTTTTCCTTAGCGCCTACCGTGACCCCCTGCCACTGACGCTCCACAATGAATGCATTGATACCCCGGTGACCGAGTTCGGGATGCGATTGCGCCATCACCAGATAAATATGAGCGGTGTTGCCGTTGGTAATCCAGTTTTTGGTGCCGTTCAGCAGGTAATAATCGCCTTTGTCAATGGCGGTGGTTTTTTGTGAGGTGGCATCACTGCCTGCTTCAGGTTCAGACAGGCAGAAGGCTCCTATTTTTTCTCCCTTCGCCAGCGGCACCAGATATTTTTGCTTCTGCTCTTCGGTGCCGTAGGTTTCAATTCCCCAGCAAACCAGTGAATTGTTCACCGACATAATCACCGACACGGAGCTGTCAATTTTTGAAATCTCTTCCATGGCAATCACATAGGAAACCGTGTCCATGCCGCTGCCGCCATATTTGGGGCTGACCATCATCCCCAGAAAGCCAAGCTCGGCAAGCTTTTGCACCTGCTCAGCCGGATATTTCATCTTTTCATCACGTTCGATTACGCCTGGCAGCAACTCGTTTCTGGCAAAGTCGCGCGCTGCCTTTCGAATCATCAGTTGCTCTTCGGTGAGTTGGAAATCCATTGCGTTGGTTGATTAGTTAATCGGTTGATGTTAAAACGGATGACAAAATCATCAGCCAAATCTCGTCAGAAAAATTTCAGATTTTCAATAAAACATCAAGGTTTCTGAGTGATATTGTAGTTTTCTCTTTCTATGGTTATCCGATTAACCAAATCAGAACTCGAATAACCCTTCAGCAGGGGTACAATCTCCACCCTGCCGCCCTGCCGGGTAACCCACTCTGAGCCCACAATGTTTTCTATGGAATAATCACCGCCCTTCACCAGCACATCGGGTGAAATCATTTTAATCAGCTCAATTGGAGTATCTTCATCGAACAGCACTACCGCTTTGACATAAAACAAGGAGGCGATGATGGATGCGCGTGTGGTTTCATCCTGCAAAGGACGGTTGATACCTTTCAGATTCCGAACTGATGCATCAGAATTCAATGCCACCACTAAAATGTCGCCAAAATCGGCTGCTTTTGACAACAGGTGCACGTGTCCCAAATGCAA
>DATLYB010000050.1:0-9777 GCA_035575215.1 Chitinophagales bacterium | reverse complement strand
TACATTTTGAAACCGCATTTCTTTGAATTATGGCAGGGCAGACCCAACCGCCTGCATGACCGCATTGCTTATGTCCTTTTAAAGGATAAGTGGCAGATTAGGCGGCTGGCTCCATGAAAATAAATGTCTGAAAGGCATCCTGCTTGATAAGTTTGTACCTTGTATGGCGCAAGTTTGAGAAGACAACGATGCGTTCCATGTGAAATATCAATACAAACTATCTATCCATGAAACCCGCAATGAAAATTCATGTTCTGCTGCATGCTCCTTTTGAAGGCATGGGTTGCATTGCTGACTGGATTTCAGAAAATAAATTTCATCACACTGAAACGAAATTCTGGGAATTGCCCCGTTTCCCTGCTATTGAAAATGTTGACCTGCTCATTATTATGGGCGGACCGATGAGTGTCAATGACGAAAAGAAATACTCCTGGCTGCATCCAGAAAAAAATTTCATCGAACGGGCAATCAATCATGGAAAACAGGTGCTGGGAATTTGCCTTGGAGCGCAGCTTATCGCCAATGTGCTCGGTTCAACAGTTTATCCGAACAAGCACAAGGAGATTGGATGGTATCCTGTGAGGATGAATGAAAATGCCGCCAACACATGCTTTCATTTCTTCCCGAAGCAGTTTGTCACCTTCCATTGGCATGGCGATACCTTCGATCTGCCCCAGGGCGCTGTTCATCTTGCCCAAAGCGAAGCCACGCTGAACCAGGCTTTCATTTTTGGCGACAACGTTGCCGCCCTGCAATTTCATCCCGAAATGACGCAGACGTCAATGAAAGAGATGCTGAAAGACGGCTCCGATGAATTGAAGCCGGCAAAATTTGTACAGTCTGCTGATGCGATTTTGAAAAACCTGAATTATGCCGATGAGAACAATGCGCTTCTTAAAAGACTGCTGGATGAGCAGGCAAAGAATTTCTTCAGACAGCAATTGCTCCACGTCCTATGAAGTTTGAAAATAACCTCGCCTTTGCCCTTGAACTGGACCACGCGGACAAACTTCATTCCTTTCGTGAAAAATTTTTTGTTCCCAGCCAAAACGGCAAACCCCTGATTTATTTCTGCGGCAACTCGCTCGGGTTACAGCCCAAAACCGTTTCAGAAAAAATTCAGCAGGAACTGAAGGACTGGAGCGAGCTCGCAGTGGAAGGGCATCTGCACGGGAAGAACCCCTGGTTTTACTATCATCATTTTTTTGAAGAAGAAAGTGAGATAGTGGGCGCATTGCCTGATGAAGTGGTTCTGATGAATTCGCTCACCGTAAATATTCACCTGATGCTCGTTTCGTTTTACCGGCCCAGGGGCAGGCGCTGCAAAATCATGATGGAGGCGAATGCCTTCTCGTCAGACCGGTATGCCATTCAGACACAGCTTCAGTTTCACGGCATTCATCCCAAGGAAGGCATCATCGAATTGTTACCCCGCGAAGGCGAATACACGCTGCGGACCGAAGACATTCTTTACGCGATTGAAAATCATAAAAATGAACTGGCGCTGATTTTCTTAGGTGGAGTGAATTACTATACAGGGCAGTATTTCGACATTCCCGCCATTACTGCGGCTGGGCATGAGGCGGGCGCGATGGTTGGCATTGACCTGGCGCATGCTGCAGGCAATGTAGTTCTGAAGCTGCATGATTGGGACGTTGACTTTGCCGTGTGGTGCACTTATAAATATCTCAACTCCGGTCCCGGAGGGGTGGGCGGTGCATTTGTGCATGAGAGGCATGGCAGTAATCCCGAATTGCCGCGGCTTGCCGGATGGTGGGGCAATGATGAACAGACGCGTTTTGAAATGCGTGAAATTTTCCACCCGCAGCCGGGAGCCGCAGGATGGCAGGTGAGCAATGCGCCCGTGTTTCTGATGGCGATACACAAAGCATCGCTTGAGATTTTTAAGGAGGCAGGAATGACCGCCCTGCGCGAAAAAAGTAAATTGCTGACAGGCTATCTGGAATATATCATCCGCAGCATTTCAAAAAAAATGCATTGGAGGATTATCACCCCGGAAGAAAAAGAAGCACGCGGATGTCAGCTTTCCCTGATGGTCGGGAAGAAAGGTAAAGCCCTGCATGAAAGCCTGAGAAGTAAAGGAGTCATCGTTGACTGGCGCGAGCCGGATGTGATTCGCATGGCGCCCGTGCCGCTGTATAACACGTTTGCGGAGGTATATGAGTTGGGGCAAGTGTTATCTCAGCAATGAAAATGCACCCGACAGCTTCTGTTCGGTTCCGTCCGTGAGAATCACCACGGCATAATAAGTGTAAGTTCCCACCGGCTGCTCCTTCCCCTTGTATGTTCCATTCCAGGGTGTGGCTCCTTCGTGAATTAATTCACCCCACCGGTTGTATACCCTGAATTCCTTCACGTTGATGCCGGAAGGCAGAATGTAAAATTCATTATTCAGAGCATCGCCATTCGGAGTGAAGGCGCTGGGCACTAAAGGCGTTATGATTTCAGGAGTCACCGTGATGCGTACGCTGTCGGTGCCCGAACATTCCTGCTGGTCAAACACAGTCACTGTGTAAGAATAAGCTCCCTGCTGTGGCGGGGATGCTACCGGGTCGGGGCAATCGGTGCAGCTTAGGAAGTCAATGGGGTCCCAGAAATAATTCACGTTGCCCGCATTCACTTCCGCATGAAGCTGAACGCTGCTTCCGATGAGGATTGTCGTGTCATCGGGATGTATACTCACTTCCGGTGAAGGAATCACCGTCACACCCACCGTATCGCTTGCCGAACATCCTGCAGTGGCTACCGTAACGGAGTAATCTCCGCTGTGTGACACAGTGATGGCTTGTGTTGTTTCATTTGTTGACCACAAATAAGAATCATATCCGGCACCTGCATCGAGTACGGCAGAAAATCCTTCGCAAAGATTCAAATTACCACCCAGGTCAACGAACAGCGCACCGGCTGAGTTGACTTCAGCCGAGCCTGTTTCCGTGCAATTGTTTGCATCGCTTACCGTAAAGCCGTAAGTTCCTGCACACAATCCGGTGCGTCCTGCTGTGGCTGGTCCGCCATCCGACCATTGATAGCTGAATGAGCCGTTGCCTCCGCTTGCCGTTACGGTAACGGTGCCGTCACAGGCGTTGAAGCATGATTCATCCGTTGCCTGCGCGCTGGCAATCACGTTCGCCCCGGCATTCACAGTTACGGTGGCTACCGATAAACAATTCAGCACATCTGATACCGAAACGGTGTAATTGCCAGGAGCCAGACCGGTGATAGTTGAGCCGCTTTGTCCATTGCTCCACGAATAGCTGAGCGCCCCCGTTCCGCCCGATGCTGAAACGGAAGCAGTGCCATTATTTAGTCCCAGACAGGTTTCGGGAGTAGCTGAAATTGAGTTGATGGCAGGACCGTTGGCTGAGGATAGCGCAAAAGAAGTGTCTTCCCGGCAATGCATTAAATCTGTCACCGTAACCGAATAGCTGCCAGCCGGGATATTCGACAAATCCTGCGCGGTGGAGCCATTGCTCCAGGCGTAAGTATAATTGCCTGAGCCGTTCGTTACCGAAAGATTGATGGCTCCGTCATTGCTGCCGCAGGCGGGATGGGTGAGAACAGCGCTGATGTGCAGGTCGGTGACATCAACGGTGATGCGCACCGTGTCTGATGCAGTGACGCATCCGGCAGTGTCGCTGGCTGTCAGCACATAGTTGGTGTTTTGCGTGGGGCAAACAATGGGTTGCAGCGAGTTGGAGTCACTCAGCGCGGTGGTTGGGTTCCAATAATACTCAGCCGTGTAGCTGATTTCCGGGTCGTTGAACGAGATGGACCATCCGTTGAAAAATCCCACCCCGATGCCGGTGGCCGTCACCGGAGACACTTCAATGGCCCACACTCCGTTGGCGGTGCAACCTGCCAGATTATCGAACGGTTCTCCCGGCATGAACGTCCCCGTGTAGGGAGGCGATGCCGCACTGATGTCATTGGTGGATGCGGGTGTAAAGCAGGTGTTGGTATAGCCGTCAAAGGGGGTGGTGGATGTGGTTTGTCCGGAAGGGATTAATAAAATCTTCGTTCCGTCAGGACAAACCAAATAAATGTTCAGGTCGCCAATGGTTTGCTGCGCAGGCGGAAAAAGATTGAACCCGAAAAAAGTAAGTCCCGTGATGCACACCTGCGTGATGGAGCCTGCAAGCACATTAGTCATGTTCAGGTCGGTGATATTGATGTTGATGGAAGTGGTGCTTCCCAGCGCATTTTGAATGGGCGTCACCTCCCCGTTGAAATAGGTGGGTGTTTTTGCAGGGCGCTTCACCACCTTCGCAGTGGCGTTAATGGTGGCACATTCATCTTTGCACACCCGGATGTCGGGTCCGGCATTCACCTCCAGGGAGGGTGCGACCACATTCACCCGCACCGTGTCCCTGCATGTGAAGGTGCCGTTGCTCATGCTGACAATGTAATCGGTAGTCTGGTGCGGACATACGGGATTGGGATTCACTCCACCGCTGCTGCCCTGTCCGTAGGCGTAGCCGTCATGCTGCCAGACAATATCATAAGTGGGGTCGTTGAAATAAATCACTACGTTGTCCAATCCCCAATGGTCGTAATCGGCTCCTGAGTCGTTATCCTGAAACCACCGGATTTGCACCGAGTCAGTCAATGCAGCCTGGGGAAGCTGGAAACACCAGTTGTTCCAGTTGGTGAGCAAGGGGTCGCTGCCTCCGTTGGGGTCGAAGTAGTGAACGGTGTTCCAGTTTTGCCCGCCATCGGTGGAGTACTGAAGATAGACGCCTTCATCCGGCTCATCCGGACCTTCGCAAGGAGCGGTGGCGGGGTCGCCCGTTTGAACGGAAAACAGCATGTCAAAGCACACCGTTACCCCGCTGGTGGCGGTGCTGAGATTGTAGGGAAGCGTTTCCAGTGCGCGCGGCACCCCCGAAGTGTTTCCCAGCCAGATGTGGGTGGTGCCATCAACGCCCTGCGGGCTGCAGGGATTGTCAAAGCGCGCCTGCTGGGTGAATGCCCAGCCCGTGGGAGCGCCAGAGTTGAAATTTTCGGAGAAAACCTGCAAGCCCTGCCCCTGCCCGAAGGCGCTCAGTGTGGCGCAGTCTCCGCACACTACTTCGGTGGGCACCACGTCAGCCTCCACCGTGCATTGCGCACGACCTTCCGAATAAATAAATACGGTGGCAGCAGCGAAGAAGATGAATAGATAGGTTCTCATAAATAATTTTTATTGAGCGGTTAAAACACGGATGTTCGCCAGTTCAAATTTTGTAAGTGCCTGCGATGTCCCTTCCAGCATCTTTTCCACGATATAGAGGGCTTTGGTTTTGTCATCGCATGAACCCGCCACCGTCTGATGGGCAGCAAGCTTCACGGTGAATTGGTTTTCTTTCGAGCGCTCGCAGCCTGTGCATTTGTCGCCATGCCACATCCGCTTATCAAAGCTCACCGTCAGGTCTTTGTCCGTCAGGTTCACAAACCGGAACACCACCAGCTGTTTGTGAATGTCATTGGCTTGGTCATGGCATGCAACGTAGCGGAAGTTGATTTCCACTTCCTCGCTGCGATAATGATTTTGCCATATCTCCTGCGCCATGCCCAGCCGCATCAGCGCCATCATGATGACTGCCAGGGAAAAGATTTGTTTCATAAAGTTTGATTTTGGGGGTGTGAAAATAATAAATGAAATGATTCGATGTTCACAGCTAACTTGTTAGGGTGCATGACAAAATTCAAAAACCGGAAATACTTCTTATTCATCCCGCTATGCCAGAGACTATGTTTTTCTGCCAACAATTTCAAAACAAATCCTTCCAGATGTCCAACTGCCAGTCATGCCATGCATTACCAGCATAGTAGGCTTCAATCATTTTTTTGTATTCGGTCTGAATCATGAAATGCTTCAGCAGCGCTTTGGCGGGACCGGCAAGGCGTCTGTTGGGACTACAGGAGGCGTCAAATAAATGCACAATCGCCTTTTCATCCAGATGATTCAGCCGCTTGAGCGCCTCCATGGCATTATTCCTTGTTCTGAATTCATATAATGGTCCGGTCAGCTCCACTAATTGTGGCAGGTATTTTTCTTTATCCAGCCGGCATCCCATCTCCAGCCAGCGCACTTTAACGCTGCTGCCCATGCCCAGCACATTTGCCGTGGCGGCAAGATATTTCGGAATGGAGTCAGGATAAGCATCGCACAGCATGACGAGGACATTTTCCACCACCGCGTAAGATGAGTCGCTGAGCAATGTTTCAAAGTCAGCAAGAAGTTCATCGGGGATTTTTTCAATATTCTGAACAACTGCAAGGCGCACTCTGCTGCTTGTGTCATGCAGCAGTTTTTTGATGACGGGAGTTCCGGCTTCAGCCGCATGGGCAATAAGCTGCTTTGCCGCTTCCGCGCGCACCGCAAAAAATTGTTCGTTGTCATAAACCTGCTGCAGGATTTCATTTTTTTCCCCGTAGGGATAGCCGCTCAGTGCTACGAGGGCATCATAGCGGTCAATCATGTTCTTCGCTTTCAGAGCTTGTGATTTCAGCATCGCAAGGCTTTTTGGAAAGTCCACTGTTTTGATGATTTCCGAATTGGGGTCGAACAGGGCGTAATCAACCTTTTTTCCCTGCGGATTGGCGATATCTATGGTATGTGTCTGCAGGCTAATCCATTCCTGCTTGCGGTCAGATGAGCCATCGGTGTAATACACTTCAAGCCATACCGGCATCTTGAAAAGACCAACGAGGGCATTGGTTTCATGAACCTGCTTCACGGTGAAACGGGAGAATTTTTCCCCTTCGCTTCCGGCAAGCTCTTCAAATCGCACTTCATATTCCGGCTCGCCACCACGGTAGAGCCATTGGTCAAAAAACCAGTCGAAGTTGTTCCCGAGCGTTTCAAGAAAGGCGAGGTAGAAATCATGCGTGTCAACGTTCTGATAGGGGTGCTTCTTCAAATAGTAGGCGAGGGCGCGGTTGAACTGGTCGGTGCCCACCAGGTATTTCAGCATGTCGAGCACCAGCGAGCCTTTTTGATAAACGCGCTCGCTGCCCGCGCTGGTGAACGCAATGGGATTGTTATCGCGTCTGGCAGCGTCAAGCACGCTTTGCAGCTCCTGCCTGCGGTTCCATTGAAAATAATCATCACCGAAAATGCTGCGCTCAAAGTGCTTTTGATAATGGGTGGCGAAGCTTTCCTGCAGCCAGGTGTCTTCCGCACCGCGCGCAGTCACATAATCACCGAACCACTGATGCGCCAGCTCATGGGCGTTGGTGCCTACATAATTGCGGTCGAGATAGGCGCGCTCATCCATGAAGTAGAAATCCCCGAACACGGTGGCAGTGGTATTTTCCATCGCGCCATAAATAAAATCCTGAACGGGAATCTGCGAGTATTTCTTCCCCCACGGATAGGGAACACCGAATTCTTTTTCCATCCAATCCATCATCGCGGATGAATAGCGATAGGTGGGGGCAACGCGTTCGGGATATTCCGGATAATACCAGCAGTCAATCACCACTCCGCTATTTGTTCTCAGCGGGCTGACGTCATACTTTCCGATTGCCACCATGATGAGATAAGGCGCATGCGGATGGGACATTCTGTAGTGCCATAGCTTATTATTTCCATCAGGCGATTTTTTTTCGGAAACCAGCGTGCCGTTGGAAAGCACGCGGTAGTTTTTATCAAACGTCACTTTCACTTCGGAGATAAGCTTGTCATTCATGTCGTCAAAGCAGGGAATCCAGTGGCGGTTGTCAATGCCTTGCCCCTGCGACCAGATTTGCCTGCGCACGGTGAACGGATTGAGGTTGGCAGGTTCCGGCTGGTTCCAGCCGATGAAATATATTCCTTTTCTGGGTTGCGCTTCGTACTCCATGAACAATTGATGCTTTGAATCCCACTTCAGGGCAGACGGAGGCTTAATCACGATACCGTTGTTTTTTAATGCGTAATCAACGGGAGAGCGGTCGAGCTGCACGGTTTTGAAACGGATTCCCGGTGCATCCAGAAACAGCGTATCCGTTTCCTGCTGCAAGGCTATGAATGACAGCGTCACCTTTCCCTTCACCAAGCCTTTCTCCGGCTCGAAAGCGACTTCAAGCAGCAAGTGTTGGGTGTCGAAATTTTTTTCGCGCGGTCCGGCTTTGATGTCTTCAAGATACGTGCGCATTTTCGGCTGGCTGTGTGATGACGCCCAGACGAGCACTGCCAAAATCAGGGTAAACAAATATTTCCCCCGGTAGGAGATTTTCAAAAACCTTTCTGTATTTTTCGTGCAATATTTCTTCATGGTTAGTTGTCCTAAAATGAGTATAGGATGGGAAGTGATTGTGGGCAACAATATCAGCATTTGTTTCTTTAAATAATAGATTTGGCTGCAATTAACTCCTAAAAAGAGTCTATATGAAAATTGTATTAAGAACTTTGTTCATTCTTCTTTGCATGGTTTTCACGTGGATGATGACTGCCCGCGCCCAGTTGACCGGCTGGCAGTATGCCTCCGTGATTGAAATTACTGAACAGCAGGGAAATGCTTACACCGACTACCAGTTGCTGCTTACCATCAATACGGCTGACCTTGTTGCCAACGGCATGATGCAGGCAAATGGCGGTGACCTTCGTTTTGCCCTCGATTGCGAGGGGATGACCCTCATCCCTTTTTTTATTGACACGGCAAACAGCACGCTGCCCGGAAACACCTTTCCGGGAAGTGCGACAAAAATATGGGTCAGAATACCTCAAATACTTCCGTTTAATGTCACTAAAATCTATCTTTTCTCTGGCAACAGCTCTGCTGTATCCCTCAATGATTTCACTTCCACGTTTCCCAACTCGCTGATTATTCCCACCGCTACTTCTACCACGCTCTTCGGCACGCTGGATTATGATTGGTTCGAGGTGGAAGCGGGGGCTACCGTGAATCTGTTAGCGGGAACCCCCCTTGTGATAAATTCCGATAAGATAAAAATTGACGGCATCATCAACGGCAGCGGAGCCGGTTTTGCTGGCGGGCTCTCGGGAGGCTTGAATGGTTCGGGTCCGGGCGGGGGAGTCGGTTCTCCCTCTGCGGGGGATGGCGCAGGTGGCGGTGCCTATCATGGCAATGGCGGTAATGGCGGTTTCAATTCACTGCTATTTACCGGGGGAAGCTCTTACGGCAGCCTGTTCAGCGTTACCATTAACATGGGTTCGGGCGGTGGCGGTGGAATTGACTCCACAGGCGGCAATGGTGGTGGCGCGGTTACGTTCAGCGGGGGAGATGTGGAAATTTCAGGCGATATCAACATGAGCGGGGCTAACGGACGGATTGATACCGCAAGTTTACAAGGAACAGGAGGAGGTGCCGGTGGAGGTATTCTCATTACCGGAAGATTTATCAATTATTCGGGCAACACTTCGGTAGCCGGTGGTGATGGCGGCTCTGACCCTTCATTGAATCCCGCGGTGGGCGGTGGCGGTGGAGGAGGCGGTGGCAGAGTGAAGGCGTTTTATTACAATTCAGGAAATGTGACAGCTGCAATTGATGTGAGTGGCGGAACGGGCGGATGCTGCGGGGCTGCCGCCTCACAGAACGGACAGCCGGGCGCAACATGGCAGGAAAAACTCGATGACATTTACTCCATCACAGTCAACCCGATGATTTTCCGGCAATCACCGATCGTCAGCGGAGAAGATTCAGCATGCGTTGGCTCATCTGAATTATACACAGCTTCGGTGGTGGCGGGCAACACTTATTTATGGACCGTAACCGGAGGAAATGTCGTTAGCGGGCAATCCACCAATTCCGCAGAGGTGAACTGGATAGC